>DATFTS010000675.1:0-1501 GCA_035261645.1 Jatrophihabitans sp.
CGCTGCAGTTGCTCGGCCGACGGGTTCCGCGGCGCTTCTTCCTGGCGCCGCGCCTGCTGTGGGAGCTGCTCGTGCAGGCAGGTCACAGTTTCCTGCCGCGGATGACGACGGGCCGGCTGCCAGCCGCGGGCGCGGACAACCAGTTCCTGGCGATGCGGCTCTACAGCCGGCTCGCCTACCTGTACTGGTTTCACGGCGGCAAGCTCGCCTGTGCGTGGGCGCACCTGCGCGGCATGAACCTTGCCGAACGGTACGGCGCCTCACCCGAACTAGGCCAGGCGTGGTCCGAGCATGCACCGGTGATGACGATGCTGCCCTGGTATCGGCGCGGCGTCCGGTACGCGCAGCGCTCGCTCGATGTGCGCCGCCGCCTCGGCGACGCATGGGGCCAAGGGCAGAGCCTCAGCTTCGCTGGTCTGATCCGCTACGCCGCGTCAGACTTCGAAGCAGCGGAGTCGGCGTTGCACGAAGCCGTACGGCTGCTGCGACGTACCGGTGACCAGTGGGAAGTGAACACCGCCAGTTGGAACCTCGCGCTGTGCCGGCTGCGTACCGGAGATCTGCGGCAAGCCATCGACATCTGCCGCCAGACGTTCGAGGCCGCGCGGGCCATTGGCGACCAGACGGCCGCCGGCGTCGCGCTGAGCATCTGGGCACGCGCGGCCGACGGCCGAATCCCACTCGAGCTCTTGCGTGAACAGTTCGAGCTTCGCCTCGGCGACGCGCGGACCACGGCGGAGCTGTTGCTGGCCGAGGCGCTCGTCCATCGCAGGCAGGGCGAGCTGCCCGCAGCGATCGACTCGATCGAGCGAGGGCTGAAGACGATCAAAGACGCTGGCCTGCGACAGGAATACATCGCGCCGCTTTTCGCGTGGCACGCGACGTTGCTGCGCGAGCTTGCCGAGGCCACGCCGACCTACGCGCCCGACATTCGAACTGCGCGGACGCGGGCCGCCGCGCGCGCTGCACGCCGTGCGATGCGGTGGGCGCGCGCCTACCGCAACAACGAGCCACACGCACGGCGCGAACTCGGTTTACTGGCCGCCGCGCAGGGTCACGGCCGCGTGGCGCAGTTGCAACTAGCACGCAGTGCGGGCGCGGCCCGGCGCATCGGCGCGCGATACGAGGAAGCGCTGACGAAGCTAGCGCAGGCTGAACTGGGAGCCGCCCGGTCTGATGCACCAAGCAGCAGCGCCGAGCTCGCGGAGGCCCTCGGCGCTGTGCGTGGCTTCGATCCCGTTCTTGCCCGCGCACCCGGCACCCCGCAAGCCGGCGCGGCCCTTTCGGTGTTCGACCGGTTCTCCACGCTCTTGAAGGTGGGGCACGCGATCGCGTCTGCTACCACCGAGCCGGGGCTGGAAGCCGCAGTGCGTGACTCGGCGCTCAGGTTGCTGCGCGCGGAGCGCTGCCATGTCGTGGCCACTGCCGCCATCTATGACCCGACGATCACGACGCGGTCGGGAGAGGACCTCGGCGGGGTGAGCCGCACGCTGCTGATGGA
>DATFTS010000676.1:0-7850 GCA_035261645.1 Jatrophihabitans sp.
GCCGTCCGGACAGGGATTCGCGACACGCCGATCGCTTCGGCGAGCGACTCCTGCCGCAGCCACTCACCCGGGGCGAATGCGCCGCTGAGGATAGCCTCGCGCAGCACGGAGTACACCATCTGCCCGATGGTCTTGTAACCCCCCGAAAGCTGGTCGACAAGCGCGGCGAACTGACGATCTCCGAGGAGGTCACGTTCTTTGCGGGGCGCCATGGATTCAATGTACATCCCCAATGCGCAGTCTGAGGGAAACTCGGGCGACATCTCGCCGAAACTCCGGGTCAGCAGGCCGCGGCGATGCGGGCCACGACCGCGGCGGCCGGCTCCGCGCGGATCGCGCGCCAACCCGTGCCGGCCCAGAGGTTTGGAACGTCCGGATCGCCCGCCTTCGTCGCCGCGGTCCGCAGGGGCCGGGTGAGGTGGTGCACATGCGGGTAGCCGGGTGGCGCATCCGCGTGCTCCAACGCGAAACGGTTCGCCAACCCGCGCGCCCAGCGTCCGCTGAACGCGCGCGTGATGATCGTGTCCTGAAACAGCCGAGCGAGCAGCGCCTGCCGGTGGGGTGCCGACGTGCCGGCTTCCGGCGTGCACAGCAGCGCGGTGCCGATCTGCACTGCTGACGCACCGGCGTCGAGCGCCGCCGCGGCGTCCGAGGCAGACACGATGCCGCCGGCCGCAATGAGCGGCAGATCGACGCGAGCGCGGACGCCGCGCAGTGCTTCAAGCAGCGACGTCTGGTTCGGCATGCCGCCGTCGAACGTCCCTTGGTGACCGCCGGCTTCCGTGCCCTGCACGACCAGGGCATCCGCCCCGGCCGCGGCGGCGAGCGAAGCCTCATCGGAGTTGGTGACCGTCACCGCCACCTGGATGCCCGCGTTGTGCAGCGCGCGTACGTCATCCTCTTCAGGGCAGCCGAAGGTGAAGCTGACCGTATGCACGCCCGACCGGCGAAGCAGTTCCAGCTTGGGGCGGTAGGCGTCGTCGTCCCACCGCGGCTCGCCAAGAGGAACGCCGAGCCGTTCGCTCTCCGGGACGAGCGCGCGCGCATAGTCATTGATCGCGCGTTCGTCGGAGTCGTCGCTGCCCGGCACGAAGAGGTTGGCGCCGATCGGCGCGCTGGCGAGGGCCCGGGTCCGGTGCAGCGCCTGCCGCAGCGCGTCCACGGAGAGATAACCGGCGGCGACGAAGCCGAATCCGCCCGCATCGCTGACTGCGGCGGCAAGCTCCGGCGTCGACGGCCCGCCGGCCATCGGCGCTTGGACGATTGGCAGGCGACTGGGCACGCTCACCCACTCATCCTGCGCCGCGCGTCCGGATGCGAGCGGCGCAGTGTGACCGAAAGAGCGCAGCTCAGCTGCGGACGAACTTCATCCCGTTCTTCTTCAGATCGGCCTTCGTCATCGGGAACTCCGACTTGCTGCCGTTTCGGTAGCAGATCACGTCGTAGAAGATCGCGGCGTCGCCGGATAGGTTCGGGTTCTTCGACGTCTGCGGCCCGCTCTTGATCTCGTACTCGTTGCCGATGGTCTTGTCGATCAGCACCATGCCGGGCTTGAGTTCGGCGGGCATGTTCGCAGCGAGCTTCTCGATCCAGGCCCGCTGCTCCTTCTCCACCTCGCCGCGCATACGCGACACGGCTACCTCGATTGACTTTGTAGGCAAGGGCCGCATCGACCGCGAGTTGCCGCTGCCCAGGGCAACCAAACTCTGGCGGAACTCCTCGAACTCCTTGACGCCCTTGGTGTCGAGCTTCTCCATCTCGGTGGCCATCTTCTGCAAGACGGTGTAGATCTTCTCCGCCTCGGCCTCGACCTTCTTCTGCGCCTCGGCGATCTTGGCCATCTGGCCGGTGACCGACTTCGCGGAGGCCACCAGGGCCTCGAAGACCTTGATCTTTTCGTTGAGTTCTTTACGGTGTGCCTGGATTGTCTGGTAGCCCATCGTGGAATCTCCCGTGCGTGAAATGGCCGAGATCGGCCGCTGGCCAAACGCAGGCTAACGCCCTTGATCAGAAATGGAAGGGCTACGGAGACATTGCGTACCTTGGGGCAATTTGTTGCTGAGCGCGCCCGTGCGGCACGTACCGTCCGTCCACACGCCGTCACCTGAGGTGCGATGGTGTGGACGTGGCGACACGACCCCACGCCGACTCGGAGGCCCTGGCGCAACGCATCCTCGCGTGCGTGGAGGCCATTCCATCTGGACGCGTCTTCACGTATGGCGACGTTGCAGAGTACGTCGGGGCGTCGAGCCCACGGATCGTCGGCCGGGTGCTCGCCCTGGATGACGGCTCGGTGCCGTGGCACCGCGTCCTACGTGCCGACGGCACGCTGGCCGACCACCTCTACACCGAACAGCGGCAACGCCTACTCGCCGAGGGTGTGCGGTTCCGCGGGCATCGTGTCGATCTTGCGAACTTCCGCTGGGACGGCGTCACCAGAACCGGGGCTGGCCGGGGATCGTCTCCAGATCGCTGAGCAGCAGCGCGCGATCGTCGTTCTCTTTGATGTCCTCAGCGGCATGTAGTGCCTGCTCGGTGAACGCCCGCGCCTGGTCAGCCTCGCCGGCCACTGCCTGACCACGAGCCAGTGCTTCATAGGCGAACGCTAGGTCGAAGTCGCCGAGCCTGTTCTGCGTACAGATGTCGAGTGCGCGCCGCGCGTGATGCAGGCACGGCTCCGGGCGACGCAGCACGGCGTACACCCGCGAGCACTGCCACTCGCTGCGGGCGACGTTCGCGGCGCTGCCCACCTGACGCCAGTGGTAGGCGGACGCATGCGCGGTATGCACCATCAGGTCGTCGTCGTCACGCGTACGGTCCTCCTTCTCGAGCAGCGTCCAGGTCGCGTTGAACAGGGCTGCGCCCAGACGGCGCTCGTCATCGGGGTTCATCGGCTCGGCCTTCGTCGCCATCGCGGTCTCCAATCGGTGCTTGACCAGGTGAGCAACCGTCAGACCGTATGAGGTTCCCCGGTGGCAAGCGCAAGAATCGCGTCATGGGTTCGGTGCGGGAACTGCGTCTTGTGATCACCGTCGACGACTACGACGCCGCTCTCGCCTTCTATCGCGACGCGCTGGGTCTACCTGCTCGGGCGGCTTACTCCGCGCCGAACGGCGGTCGTGTGACGCTGCTGGATGCTGGACGCGCGACGGTGGAACTCGCCGACGGCGCGCAGGCCGAGTTCATCGACGAGGTGGAGGTCGGCCGCCGCGTGGCCGGGAAGATCCGTGTCGCGTTCGAGGTGCCCGATGCGGCGGCCGCGACGCAACGGCTCGCGTCGGTCGGCGCCGAGGTGATCGCAGCGCCCACGCGCACGCCGTGGGGTTCGCTGAACGCCCGCCTGACTACACCCGACGGCGTGCAGCTCACGCTGTTCGAGGAGCTCGGCGGCGCCTGACCGAAACTGTCGGGCGGCCATGTTAGAGATTGGGACGTGGCCGAGCCGACCTACCGCCTGGTGCATGCCGCGGTTCCTGCCGCCGCTGTACCGGTGCTCGACGCCGCCCAGCGCGCGGTGGTGGCGCACCCAGGCGGTCCGCTGCTCGTCCTCGCCGGGCCCGGCACGGGTAAGACGACGACCTTGGTCGAGGCCGTCGTCGATCGGGTTGCGCGGGGCGTGCCGGTGGAGCAGATCCTCATGCTGACGTTCAGCCGTCGCGCCGCCGGTGAGCTGCGCGATCGCGTCACTGCCCGGCTCGACCGGACGATCCGCGAGCCGATCGCCCGCACGTTGCACTCCTACGCATTCGGCGTGCTGCGCCTGGCCAACCGCCGGGCGGCTGAGTCGGGCGTTGTGCTCCCGGCACCGCGACTGCTGTCCGCCCCAGAGCAGGACATCCTGATCCGCGAGTTGGTCAAGGGCCGCGACCCGGAGCGCTGGCCGGCTGCGCTTCGCCCCGCCTTGCCGACGCGCGCGTTTGCCGGGGAGCTGCGTGACCTGTTGATGCGCGCTGTCGAGCGCGGTCTCGACGGGCCGGGGCTCGCCGCGCTCGGCCGGCAGCGCGGACGCGCTGACTGGATAGCTGCAGGCGAGTTTCTCGAGGAGTACCAGAACGTCACATCGCTTGCCAAGCCCGGTGCGTATGACCCCTCCGAACTGATCCGCTCGGCGCTCAACGCGCTGCGCGCTGACCCCGAGCTGCTCGTCGCAGAGCGCATGCAGCGGCGCCGGGTCTTCGTCGACGAATACCAGGACACCGACCCTGCGCAAGCGGAGTTACTCGCGTTGCTCACTGCATCGGCCGACGAGCTGGTGCTCGTCGGCGATCCCGATCAGTCGATCTACGCGTTCCGCGGAGCTGATCAGTCGGCGATCCACGACGTCGATGCCCGCTTCAACCGCGGTGCGAGAGTGCCGGTGATCGCGCTCGAGGTGTCGCGCCGGTGCGGGCCGGCGCTGCTGGCGGCCACGCGCAGAGTTGCGAAACGGTTGCCCGGCCGTGCTGAGCAGCGCCGGTTGCGAGCATCCGATGACGCGCCCGGCTCGGTCGACGTGTGCCTGTTCCGAACGGCGAGCGAGGAGGCGGCGCACATTGCCGGCGTGCTTCGCCGCGCACATCTCGACGGGATGCCGTGGGGCCGGATGGCGGTGTTGGTGCGATCGACCAGCGCGGTCCTGGGCACGCTGCGCCGTGCGTTGCTCACTGCCGGCGTGCCGGTGGCCGTCCGTGGGGAGGATCTGCCACTAGCCGAACAGCCCGCCGTCGCACTGCTGCTCGAACTGCTTCGGCTGGCCATCGATCCGGCCGGCCTCGACGAGAGCACGGCCGAGCGGCTGCTGCTCGGTGCTGTCGGCGGTGGCGACGTGGTCTACCTGCAGCGACTGCGCCGCGTGCTGCGCCAACGCGATCACGAACCGGGCGAGCCTGCCACCGCGGTGCAACTGGCTCCTGCGCTGCGCGATCCGCGAGGGGCCCGGGTGCTGCCCGAGCATGTGCGCTGGCCCGTCGTGCGAGTGTCCGCCGCGCTTGCGGCCGGCCGCGACGCCGTTGCGGCGAAGGCCGGCGCCGAGGACGTGCTGTGGGCGCTCTGGGAAGCCACCGGACTGGCCCGGAAGTGGGCACAGCAGAGCGTGTCGGGTGGCGGACATGGCGCAGCCGCCGATCGCGATCTTGACGCCGTGGTCGCCCTGTTCGGTGCGGCGGCGCGCTTCACCGACCGGCTGCCGCGCGCGTCAGTGCGTGAGTTCGTCGACCATGTGGCCGCGCAGCAGATCCCGGGCGACGGTCTGGTGCGCGAGGCTGGCGACGCGGACGCGGTGTCCATCCTGACGGCGCACGCGAGCAAGGGCCTCGAGTGGGAACTGGTGTGCATCGCCCACGTCCAGGAGGGCAGCTGGCCGGATCTGCGCCGGCGCGGGTCGCTACTCGGCAGTGAGCTGCTGGTCGACGTGCTCGCAGGCATCGATGTGCCAGGCGCAGCGCCGGTCGCGCCGAGGCTGGCCGAGGAGCGCAGGCTGTTCTACGTCGCCGCCACGCGGGCGCGTCGACATCTCGTCGTCACAGCGGTGTCGGCGGACGAGGAGCAACCGTCCCGGTTCCTCGACGAGCTGGATCCCTTCGACGGTGACCGGCCGCTGACGCCTCATGTGCGCGGCGTGCACCTGGGCGCGCTCGTCGCCGAGTTGCGCGCGGCGGTGTGCGACCCGGACGCGCCGATGCCCCGCCGGGCCGCCGCCGCGACCGAACTCGCCCGGTTGGCGGACGCCGGCGTCCGTGGCGCCGACCCGTCCGATTGGTGGGGGCTGGACGCGCTGAGCGACGACCGTCCGGTTGCCGCACCTGATCGGCCGGTGCCGGTGAGCCCGTCGCGCATCGATTCCTTCCTGCGCTGCGAACTGCGGGCGCTGCTGCAGGACGTCGGCGCGCGCGACGGGGAGCAGGTCTCGGCGTCGTTGGGCACGCTCGTCCACGAACTGGCCGCGAACGCACCCGACGCCGACCTCGCCGAGCTGGAGCGACTGCTCGACGAGAAGTGGCACTCGCTCGACTTCGGCGCCCGATGGTTCGCCGTGAACGAGCGCCGCCGGGCAAGCCGGATCCTCGCAAGGCTGGTCGACTGGCTGCGGGTCAGCCGGACGCGCTACACCCTCGTCGACATCGAAGAGGTCTTCGCCGCCGAAGTCGGTGACGCTCTGCTGACCGGGCGCGTTGACCGCTTGGAACGCGACGCGGACGGCCGGCTCGTGGTCGTCGATCTCAAGACCGGCAAGTCCAAGGTCCGGGCTGACGACCTGCCGGTGCACCCGCAGCTCGGCGCCTACCAGCTCGCGGTGCAGGCGGGCGCTTTCGGTGCGGGCGAGGAGTCTGGCGGGGCGCTGCTCGTGCAACTGGCGGCGAGCGGGTCGGACCCCGAGCAGGTACAGGCTCCCTTGGCCGAGTCGGACGACCCAACCTGGATCAACCGCGCGGTCGAGCACGTTGCCGGTCGGATGCGCGGTGCCGAGTTCACTGCGCGGGTGAACTCCTACTGCGGCAACTGCGACGTGCAGAAGTGCTGCCCGCTCTACGCCGGCGAGGTGACGCAGTGACCACCTTGCGCGACAAGGCTGAGAGCGAGGCGGTGCCGGCGCGGATCAGCGCAGTGGAGCTCAGCAAGTTGCTGGGCCTGGATCACCCGCCGACCGACGAACAGGCCGCGGTCATCGAAGCCCCGCTGGGGCCGGCGGTCGTCATTGCGGGCGCAGGCTCGGGAAAGACCGAGACGATGGCCGCCCGGGTCGTCTGGCTGGTAGCGAACCAACTCGTCCGCCCAGACGCTGTGCTCGGTTTGACGTTCACCCGGAAGGCCGCGGCCGAACTGGGCCGTCGCATCCGGCGCCGCCTCGCGCAGTGGCGGCTGGTGCTCGAGCGCGACGCGGGCCACGATCCCGCGCTCGCCGAACAGCTCGCACAGCTTCTGGCCGGGGAGCCGGCCGTCCTCACTTATGCGGCTTATGCGGGACGGCTGGTCGCCGAGCATGCGATGCGGGTAGGGGCCGAGCCGGATGCGCGGCTGATTTCACCTGCCGTGGCCTGGCAGCTCGCCGATGCGGTGTCGCGCAACCACCCCGAGGCGTTGCCGGACGATATCGGTGCCCCGGGCAGCGTGCCCCGCTACGTCCTGGAGATGAGCGGGCAGCTCGCCGATCACATGGTCGGGGCCGACGACGTCGAGCAGCTGTGCCGACGGGTGATCGACTGGTTCGAGGGCCTACCGCCGGGCAAGTCGATCCGCTCTCCTTATCCGGGCGACACGGCGAAGTTCGTCGAGTCCCTGCGCCATCGGCTGGCGCTGCTGCCGCTCGTGCGCGGGTTCACCGTTGCCAAGGCTGCGTTGCCGGCCGTCGACTTCGCCGATCAGATGCGGGTGGCCGCGCAGGCCGCCCAACTGCCTGAGGTGCAGCAACTGGAGCGGGAGCGGTACGCCGCCGTCTTGCTCGACGAGTACCAGGACACCGGGCACGCGCAGGTGGAGACGTTGCGAGGACTGTTCGGCGACGGTCATCCGGTCACCGCGGTGGGCGACCCGTTCCAGTCGATCTACGGCTGGCGCGGCGCAAGTCACGGCAACGTGAGCCGGTTTGCGACGACGTTCGGCAGCGCCGACGGGCGCGACGCGGACACCTACCCGCTGGCCACGAGCTTCCGCAACGACGAGGTGATCCTGCAGGCCGCGAATGCGGTGGCTGCGCCGCTGCGCAAGCACGGCGCTTCGGTGCAGCTGCGCGCCGCTCCTGGTGCCGGTGTCGGACGGATTACCGCGGCGCGCACGGAGACCGTCGAGGACGAGGCGCGCTGGCTCGCGAGCCGCATGAGCGAGGCCTGGCAGGCACTGCCGCCGGGCAACCGCACTGCAGCGGTGCTGGTGCG
>DATFTS010000677.1:0-1942 GCA_035261645.1 Jatrophihabitans sp.
CCACGGTGGTCGTCATGTCGGGGTACCTCCGTCGGTTGCCAGGCGGCTGAGCGCGGCGAGAGGAATGGGCAGCCACGCCGGTCGGTTCCGGGACTCGTACACCGTTTCGTAGACCGCCTTGTCGGCCTCGAACGCACGAAGCAGGACGTCGTGCGAACTCGGGTCGGCGCCGGACACCGCGGCGTACCCGGCGCAGAACGCGGCACGGTTGCGGTCGGCCCACTCGCTGGCGCGGTAACGCAGTTGCTGGTCCCAGCCCGCTTCCAGCACGCGGTGATAAGCCGCGTAGTCGAACGATCGCAACATGCCGGCGATGTCGCGCAACGGCGAGTCGAACTCGCGCCGCGCCTCGATCGACCCCATCGGCTCGCCTTCGAAGTCGATCAGCACCCAGCGCTGGACGGTGCGCAGCGCCTGGCCGAGGTGTAGGTCGCCGTGGATGCGCTGCAGCGTGATCGACTCGGTGAGTTGGGCCACGCTGCCATACACCGCGCTGAGCGCGTCGGCGAACTCGCTGAGCTCGGGAACCACCTCGACCGCGCGACGCAGCCGTGCCTCCATCGCCTCGCCGCGGCCGCGCAGTTCATCTGCGGATGCCTCCCGAACACCGAACGCAGTCGCGAGGTCGGCGTGGACACTCGCCACGGCCTCGCCGAGCCGCTCGGCCTCGCCGGCGAAGTCGCCCCCGGCTTCGTCGGCGTGCAGGTCGGCCTCGGCCATCAGGTCGCGCACGCTCGCCTTGGCCAGCTCCCAACCGTCCGACGCGGTGGTCATGAACTCCTGCAGCATCGCGAGCGACGAGGGCTCGCCCTCGAAGTTGGCCTCAACAGCGCCGAGCAGCCTTGCGACGTGCTTCGCGCCGAGCTTGGTGAGCGCGGCCTGCACCTCGATGTCGGGGTTGATGCCGGGCTGCAACCGGCGGAACACCTTCATGATCGCCGAGTCGCCGAACACCATCGACGTGTTCGACTGCTCGCCGGTCAGCACCAGGCTCGGCTCGTTCACCGGGATGTCGTCGGGCGAATCGGCGTAACGGACGAACCGGAGCGGCCCGTCCGTGATGTTGTCCCGTACGCCGATCAGCCAGACAGGGGTGACGTCCTTGTCGTGCAGCGCGTCGTACACCCAGTGCGTGGTTCCCTCGTCGTCGAGGGTGCCGAGCAGCACGTGCTCGAGCGTGTCGACCGGCTGGTCGCGCACGACAAGTGGCACCTGGTAGGTCTCCGGCTCCCCGTCCGGGTACTCGGCCTGCAGCGTCCAGATCGTGACGGGCGGCTCGGCGTGCAGGTCGGCGAAGGGCTGCGCGCTCATCGTCGCGTCCCGTCCCTTGCCGGCGAACCAGCGCTGACTCGGTGCCCAGGCGCTGATCAGTTCGGCGATGTGCTCGGCTCGTGTCATGACGTCCCCTCCGTACCTGCCGGAACCCCGGTCGGCTGCGGCTGGCGGGGGATGCGCAACCAGTAGAAACCGTGTCCGGCGAGCGTCAGGAGGTACGGCAGTTCGCCGATCGTCGGGAAGTGCGCCCCACCCAGCAGTTCGATCGGCTGCGACCCCTCCCATGGGCGCAGGTCGAGTTCGACGGCCTGCGGGAAACGCGAGAGGTTGTTGACGCACAGCACGATGTCATCACCGAACGCGCGCACGAAGCTGAGCACCGACGGATTGCTGCCGCCGAGGTCGGTGAAGGTGCCCATGCCGAAGGCCGGGTTCACCTTGCGCAGGTTGACCATCCGGCGCGTCCAGTGCAGCAGCGAGGATGTGTTGCGGGTCTGTGACTCGACGTTGGTCACCTGATAGCCGTAGATCGAGTCCATGTTGACGGGCAGGTAGAGGCGGCCCGGGTCCGCCGAGGAGAAGCCCGCGTTGCGGTCAGGCGTCCACTGCATCGGGGTCCGGACGCCGTCGCGGTCGCCGAGCCAGATGTTGTCGCCCATGCCGATCT
>DATFTS010000678.1:0-7037 GCA_035261645.1 Jatrophihabitans sp.
GAACCAGCGCGCGGAAGTCGACCCGGTGCGGCGCCGTGAAGTACAGCGTGGTGTGGTTCGTGGCAGCGACGTGATCAACTCCGACGACCTTCATCGGAAGGTCGTGCTCGCGGATCAGTCGCCGGGCAGCCACGCGGGCCGCTGCTCGCTTCTTGCGGCTGTCCTGCGCTGCGTCCTCGTCGTCGGTGCTTGCCATGCCGACGAGGACGGGCAACCCGCCGATGTCCTCACTCACCCACTGCGGCGCCCACATCACCTGCGCGACCTCGGCGCCGTCGTCGGTCGGATACAGCACGTGGTCGCCGACCTGCGGCGACAGCGAACCCGGATCGGCGTAGTACAGGCGGCCGTGTTCCTGGAACACCACCGCGCACACCATCGCCATGAGGCAACTCTAAGCCGAGGCACCTTCCGCGCCAGTCGGGATGCGAAGTGCCGCGGTCATCGCCTCGACGGCGATGCGCGGTTTGACGTTCAGATCCAGGGCCTCGCGGCAGCCGAGCACGGCGTCGATGCGGCGCAGCGTCCCGGCCTGCGAAATGCGCACGGCGACCGTGGCCACGTCGTCGGCGAAGTCGGGATGCGCGGGCGCGATCGGCGCACCGGACTGCCGCACGAGCACGTCCCGGTAGAACGCGGCCAGGTCGATCAGCGCCCGATCGAGCGCGTCGCGTTGTGCGCGCGTGGCTCGCGAGCGCTGCCGCTTCTCCAGTTCGCGCAACGCCCCTGACGCACCGCGCACCGACGCCGCCACCCCCTTGCCAGTGGCGCCGGCACCGAGCGCGACCTGCAGCGACTCGACCTCGTTCGAATCCAACTCGGCCGACAGCGCCGCTGCCTCGGCCTCCGCGGCACCGACCAGGTGATCGGCGGCGTCGAGGCAGGCCCGCAGCGACGTAAGTGACGCGGGGATCGCGAGCACCTCCGCGCGCCGCTCGCGCGCGGCGTCGTCGCCGGCGAGCCGCCGTGAGCGGCCGATGTGTCCCTGCCCGGCCGCAGCGGCCCAGCCGGCTGTCTCGGCGTCCATACCCTCGCGCTGCAGCACGCCGGCCACCGCGTCGATCGGAGGCGTGCGCAGCGGCACCAGACGGCAACGCGAGCGGATCGTCACCGACACATCGTCGGGGTGCAGCGACGGCGCGCACAGCAGGAAGACGGTGCGTGCCGGCGGCTCCTCGACGGCCTTGAGCAGCGCGTTGGACGCCTGCTCGGTCAGCCGGTCGGCGTCCTCGATCACCACGACCTGCCATCGCCCGGCGGACGGACGCCGCGCCGAGCGGGCCACGACCGCGCGCATGTCCTTGACGGCGATGGACAGCCCCTCCGGAACCACCAGGTGCACGTCCGGGTGGCTGCGAGCCGCCACCATGCGGCAGGCCGCGCATTCGCCGCAGCCCAGGTTGTCGGCGCGCTCGCACTGCATGCCGGCGGCGAACGCACGCGCCGCGACCGAACGCCCCGAACCGGGTGGCCCGGTGAACAACCACGAATGCGTCATCGCCCCCGGCGCAGGCGGGCGTCCGGCGGCGATGTCGGCTGCGGCCGCAACGGCGGTGCGCAGCGTCGCGACGGCGGCGTCCTGCCCGATCAACTGATCCCAAACGCTCACCGGGCGATCGTCTCCCCGCGGTCGGACGTCGCGGTGGCGAGCAGCCGGCGCAGCATCTGCGCGAGCTCGGCACGAGCGTCGGCGCCCAGCGGGGCGAGCAGTTCCCGCTCAGCTTCGGTGAGCTCCTCGAAGGCGGCGTCGACGATCTCGCGGCCGGCGTGCGTCAGCCCCACTCGCACCAGCCGGCCGTCGTCGCGGTCGGGCGCGCGCGTCACCAATCCGCGCACCGTCAGCCCGTCCAGGCGGCTGGTCATCGTGCCGGACGTGACGTAGGTACGAACCGACAACTCCCCCGCCGTGAGCTCGAACGGCGCGCCGGAGCGGCGGAGCGCAGCGAGCACGTCGAACTCGTGCCGGCGCAGCCCGTGCCTTGCGAAGATCGCACTCCGGCGCTCGCCCAGCACGCCGGCGAGCCGGTCGAGGCGGGAGAGCACGTGCAGCGGGTCGACGTCCAGATCCGGCCGCTCGCGCTGCCAGGCGGCGACGATCGCGTCGACCTCGTCGCCCGCGCTCGTCATGAAGCCATGCTGCCACATCTCTCGACGTCGAGAGGTCGACTGCGGATCAGCGCAGGCGTGACGCGATGGCGTCCCGAACACCGCGCTCGATGGCGTCCGGGCCCGCGCCCGCGTCGAGCACGACGTAACGCTCGGGCGCCCGTTTGGCCAGCGCCAGGAACCCGTCCCGCACTGCGTTGTGAAACGCGAGCGACGCGGCCTCGAGGCGATCCGGTGCGGCGCGAGCACCGGCGCGCTGCAAGCCGATCTCGGGATCGAGGTCGAGCAGGACGGTGAGGTCGGGCAGCAAGCCGCCGGTGGCCCAGTCGGTGATCACCTCGGCGTCGGGCAGGCCGCGACCGGCGCCCTGGTAGGCGAGCGTGGAGTCGACGTACCGGTCGGTGAGCACGATCTGGCCGGCGGCCAGCGCGGGCCGGATCACCGTGTCGACGTGCTGCGCACGATCGGCCGCGTACAGCAGTGCCTCAGCGCGTGGGGTGACGTGGCCGGCGGGGTCCAATACGAGGTGGCGCAGTTCCGCCCCGAGCGGCGTGCCGCCCGGCTCACGCGTCTCGACGACGTCGTGGCCCAAGGAGCGCAGCCACGCCGCGGCACGAGTCACCTGCGTCGACTTGCCCGCACCTTCGCCGCCTTCGAACGCGACGAACAGAGCTGTCATCGTGCGCCGATCGAGCCGGGATGCGTCGATGCCGTCCGGAGTCCGGCGCATCCGTCGACGAGGCGGCGCACTCGCTCGAGCACGGCCGCCGGAAGCGCATCGGGCACTTCGGCCGGGACGACGACGCACCGGTCGGCGTCGGCGTCGGCCGCTTCGAGCAGCATCGCCTGCGCCGACTCCGGTTCCACATCGCCTGTGGCGTCGACGACGACGAGCGAGAGCGCTGGCAGCAGGTCGCCGGTGCTCCAGCTGTTGATGCTGCGCAGCCGGTCGATGTCCGCGCCCTGCGCGCCGTGCACGGCGAGCGAGCTGAGCACGTAGCCGTCGCACACGACGACGTCGCCGCGGTCGAGCGCCGGGCGCAGCACGCTCGTCACGTGCTCGGCCCGGTCGGCGGCGGCGAGGAGGGCGGCCGCCTCAGGCTCGACCTCTTTCCCGGCCCGCAGCAGCTCGGACACCCGGCGGCCGGTGGCCGATTCAGTCGGTTCGCCGGTGACGGTCGTCTCCAACCCGCTTCGGCGCACGAGCCCGACCAGCAGCGCCGCGTAGGCCGCCGTCGCAGCGCCGTCCAGCCCTTCGACGGTGAGCAGCAGTCCGCCGTGCTCACCACGGGCGCCGATGCGGCTGCGCATCAGCCGGCGCCGGACGTGATCGCGCAGGCGGGTGCGAGACGGCGTGGCGCGCGAGGCCGCGTAGTAGCTGACGGCCAGCGCCAGCACGCCCCCGATGAACAGCGTGAGGCCGGGGCCGGACAGCGTCAGTCGCGACTCGCCGCCGACCTTGATCGCGTGCGCGCCAAGTGCACCAGCCAGCACCGGTCCCACGGCAATCGTCACCAGCAGCGTGATGCGGACGGAGGAGAGGACGAAGGAGAAGATCCGTCCGCGCAGGCGGTCCTCGACCTCCTGCCCGATCAGCGTGTAACCGATGATCCAGGCCATTCCGGCGAACACACCGACAAGCGCAGCGAGAATGTCGGCCAGGATGAAGTCGCGGACGAAGCACATGATCAGCAGCGCGATGCCGGCGCTGCCGATGACCAGGCCGAACACCCGGCCGCGGGTGTAGCCGGGCAGGATGCGCGGGCCGAGCAGCATGCCGGTCGCGAGCCCGGTGAACACCGTGCCGAACATGATCGAGTAGCCGGCAGTGCCCGCGGAGAGCGTCGCGACCCAGAGCTGCGCCACGCCGACCGTCAGGCCGCCCGCGGCGAAAGCGCCGATGATGCCCACGTACAGCCCGCGGATGAGTGGCTGCCGGCGGATGAAGGAAACCCCCTCGCGCAGCAGACCCAGAATGCTCTGTTCGCGCTCGGTGTCGGCGGGCACGACAGGGATGTCGCGTCTGCTCAGGAAGACGGTGCCCGCGCTGACGAAGAACGTCACCGTGTTCAGCAGCAGCGCTATGACGACAGCGGTGTCGATCCCTCCGGTCGTCTTCGCTGTGGACCCGTCGAACAGCCGGTTCGCCGCCGACAGCAACGCGAAGACGCCGCTGGCGATGGGCACCGTCCCGTAGACGGAGAACAGCGAGACCTGGTTAGCCGTGGGGAGCAGCCGCTTGGGCACGATGGCGACCTGGATGACCTGCTTCGCCGGCTGGGTGAACAGCCCGACCGCTTCGATGATGAACTGCGCGATATAGAGCCAGACGAGGTTGTAGCCGAGGGCGATCGACGCGTAGAGCAGGCCGGCGGCGGCGTCACCGATGATCACCGTCTTGCGCCGGTCGAGCTTGTCGGCGAGGGCGGCGGCGAGCGGGCCGAAGATCAGGTCCGGCGTCAGCCGAACCAGGATGACGCCGGAGATTGCGGCGCCCTGCGCAGACACCGACTGGTGCTGAGTGAGGTGCTGCGCGAGCGCGGTGTTCGCAAGCAGCCCGAGCCAGTCGCCGAAACTCGAAAAGGTGATCGCCGCCCACATCCTGCGGACGACCCGGATCCGCGCCAGCGTCACCAGAGCGTTCTCGTGGCGTGCTCGCGTGCTCTCGCCTGAACTCATCGGCCGACCGCGACTCCGATGCCGCGGCCACCCAGCCGAACTCCCCGCACGTTCCCCCCAACGCCGATCAGCGCACGAGCAACGCTGCATCCGGCCACGGGCCGAAGTCTAGGCGGCGCGGCTCATGGGAAGGTGGCTCCATGCTGTGGGACCCGGCAGTTTATGGCGAATTCGCGGCCGAACGCGGCAGGGCGTTCGACGACCTCACCGCCCGGATCGGCGCTACACAGCCGCGGCACGTCGTCGACCTCGGCTGCGGGCCGGGTGATCTCACCGCCTCTCTGGCGTCGCGCTGGCCCCGGGCAGAGGTGGAGGGCATCGATTCGTCGCCGGAGATGATCAGCTCGGCACCGTCGGGTGATCGGCTGTCGTTCCGCATCGGTGACGTGCAGTCGTGGACGCCGCCGGCGGACGTCGACGTGATCGTGAGCAACGCCACGCTGCAATGGGTCCCGACCCACCGGGACCTGCTCGGTGAGTGGGCGGCCGCGCTGCCGTCCGGCGGCTGGCTGGCGTTCCAGGTGCCGGGCAACTTCGGATCTTTCTCGCACACCTTGCTGCAGTCCCTGGCGCAGTCGCGACGGTGGGCCTCGGCACTCACCGGCATTCTGCCTGCGGATGACGTGGTCGGTACCCCGTCGGAGTACGCGGGGCTGCTCGGCGCGGCGGGGCTCGTGCCGGACGTGTGGGAGACGACCTACGTGCACGTGCTGTCCGGGCCGGACCCCGTCCTGCGCTGGATGCGCGGCACGGCGCTGCGCCCCGTCATGGCTGCTTTGCGGCCGGAGGTATACGGGCTCTTCGAGCAGGAGTTCGCGGCCGAGCTGCGGATGGCCTACCCGTCTACCGAACGCGGGACGCTGTTCCCGTTCCGGCGCATATTCGCGGTGGGGTACCGCCCGTAGCCGGCGCTCCGTTTGCGATCTTGTTGCGCTCGGTTCCGCTTGTTTGTTGCGCTCCGTCCCCGATCTTGTTGCCCTCCGTATCCCCGATCTTGTTTGCGTGAGAGGCGCCGGGACCGCTGTGCGGCAACAAGATCGGCGCGGGCCGGTGTCGGTTACGGAACTTTGTTGCGTGAGAGGCGCCCGGCCGCCCGGGCGGCAACAAGATCGCTTACGGGACGAGCTCGCTACGGGACGCTTACGGGACGAGCAGGCGCAGCGACTCGGGCAGCAGACTCACCTCGACCGGGAGCGGCCCCAGGTACTCACCGTCGGCATACGCGTTGATGCCTGGCGACTCGAGTCGCAGCCGGGTTGTCCGCAGGCAGTGCACCTGCGGGCTGTCCACGTGCGTGCCGCGATACACCTGCGGCATCATCCGCAGCACGTTGCGCCGCGGCGCGGCCGCGCCGATCGTCACGTCGAGCAGCCCGTCAGACGGGTTTGCGCCCGGGCAGATCGCCATGCCGCCGCCGTAGCTGCGCGTGTTGCCGATCGCGACGAGCAGCACGTTCCGCTTGATCACCGACCCGTCGTCGAGCGTGATCACGAACGGCAACGGACGCAGGTTGACGAACTCGGCGAGCATCGCGACGTTGTACCGCGCGCGCCCGTGCGGCCAGCGCATGCGGTTCGTCCGGTCGCTGACCAGCGAGTCGAAGCCGGCCGCCAGCACCGACCCGAACAGGGTTTCCCGGCCGTCGGCGGTGACCGCCTTGCCGACGTCGACGACGCGGACCCGCCCGCCGGCGACGACGTCCGCTGCTCGTTCTGGCGCCCGACGCGGCCACCCGTACTCACGCGCCTCGTCGTTTCCCGTGCCAGCCGGGATAACGCCGAGCGGGGTCTGCGTCCCGACCACCGCGGGCAGCGCGAGATGCACCATGCCATCACCACCGACGACGACCAGCGCATCGACGCCGTCGTCGACTGCCGCCCGGGCCAGCGCCTGCGACTCCGCGACGTCGGCACCCATCAGTTCGTGCACCTTCACGCCGAGCTCGGCGAATCGCCCGCGCGCTCGCCACGCCGCCTCAATCGCCTTGCCGTGCCCCGCCTTCGGGTTCGTCAGCAGTGCGATCTTGTCCATCACGGCACGAGCTTGCCGGGGTTGAGGATTCCGACCGGATCGACGGTCGCCTTCACCGCCCGCAGGATCTGCACCCCAACCGCGCCGATCTCGGCGGCGAGCCAGAGGCGGTGATCGGCGCCCACGCCATGGTGGTGGCTGATCGTCGCACCGTGCGCGGCGAGCACGTCATTCACGGCCGCCTTGATCGCGGACCACTGGGCAAGCGCATCACCCCGCTG
>DATFTS010000679.1:0-1582 GCA_035261645.1 Jatrophihabitans sp.
TTCGCCGTCTGGACGGCGGACTGGAACGGCATCAAGAAGCCGCCGTGCCGTGGGGTGACCGTGTCGGTGACCCCGCTCGTCGTGTCGGTGTTGCCCCGCACGCGGCCCAGGCCCGGGAAGTGCTTGGCGGTGGCGTCGACGCCTGCGTCGGCCATCCCTTCGGCATAGGCGTCTCCATGGGCCGCCACCACTGCGGTCGTGTGCCCGTACTCGCGGTCGAGGTCGCCGATCGGCGGGTTCGACCCGAAGCCGGCCGGCACGGTGTCCATCACCGGTGCGAGGTTGACGTTGACGCCGGCACTGCGCAGCTGGTTGGCCCACCGCCGCGCGTCCGCGCGCAGCGTGGCCGGCGGCAAAGTACCTTGCTGCACGGCGCTGGGGATCTGGTCGAAACCGGCACCGCGCAAGCGTTGCACGATGCCGCCTTCCTGATCGGTGGCGATGAACAGCCGCACATTGCGTGGTGCAAGGCCCTGGAGCTGGGCCGTCACAGCGTGGGTGGCGGACAAGCCTGCGTAACTGGTGCCGTCCAGGATCACCGAGCCGACGTGGAACTGCCGGATCGCGGTGGTGGTCGCGGAGCTGACGCCGGTGCTCGGGCAGTCGACCATCAGCAGTTGCCCGACGCGCTGCTGCTCGGTCATCCCGTTGAAGATCCGCTGCGCGAGGGAGATCGGCGCCGTTGAAGCCGACGCTGCCGGGTCGGTCGTCGGCGCGGTGGTCGACGACGACGGCGCGATCGTGTGCGGCGCGGACAAAGGTGACGACAGCGGTGACGACAGAGGTGACGACGGCGGTGAGGTTGGCGCCGGGGACGAGGTCGCAGGCTGCGTGGCGTTCGACGTGCAGGCCGCCAGCACGAGGACCGCTGCGAGCAGTTGGTATTTCATCAGTCCGTCCAGTCCAGCGTCCGAGTGACTGCCTTCTTCCATGTTGAGTACAAACAGTCGCGAAGCGTTGCATCCATAGCTGGTTGCCAGGTGCGATCCGCCGCCCAGTTTGCCCGGATTTCATCCGTAGACGACCAGAATCCGACCGCCAGACCGGCCGCGTAAGCGGCCCCCAACGCGGTCGTCTCGGCGACGACCGGGCGCACCACCGGGACGTCGAGCACGTCTGCCTGGAACTGCATCAGCAGATCGTTCACCACCATCCCGCCGTCGACCTTGAGCGAGCTCAACGCCACGCCGGAGTCCGCGTTCATCGCCTCGACGACCTCCCGGGTCTGGAACGCGGTCGCCTCCAGCGCCGCTCGGGCCAGGTGCCCCCGGTTGACGTAGCGGGTAAGCCCGGCGATCACGCCGCGCGCGTCCGGGCGCCAGTGCGGCGCGTACAGCCCGGAGAACGCCGGGACGAAGTACGCGCCGCCGTTGTCGTCGACGCTGCGGGCCAGCGCCTCCACCTTGTCGGCGTCGCGGATGATGCCCAGGTTGTCGCGCAGCCACTGGACGAGCGAGCCGGTGACCGCGATGGAGCCCTCGAGCGCGTAGACCGGTGCCTCGTCCGCGAGCGCGTAGCAGACCGTGGTGAGCAGCCCGTTCTCGCTGAGCACCTTCTCGGTGCCCGTGTTGAGGAGCAGGAA
>DATFTS010000680.1:0-1533 GCA_035261645.1 Jatrophihabitans sp.
GTGCGCAGCCACCGGCGAACGAGCCTACAAGGTGGCGAGCACCGGCTTCAAAGCGCAGGCGGGGCGTCAACGTACCTCGATGAGCGGGATGAACACCTGCTCGATGAGCGACCTCAGGTCGCGCTCGGTCAGTGGCTCCCACTGCAGGATGATTCGGTGCGTCAGCACGGCCGGTAGGACATCGGCCACAAGGGGTGTCGCCGCATCCGGACGGACCTCACCACGCGCCACGCCCCGCTGCAAAAGCCCGAGCAGTGCCTGCCGCCGGGGAGCCTGGAACCGGTCGTCGATGAGCTTGGCGAGCCCTGGATCCTGGAGCGCCTCGCACTTGATGGCGCGCATCGCCGAGCCGGCCGGGCTCGCGAGAACGGACGAGATGGCGTGCGCGATCGCGTACAAGGCGTCGGCCGTCGTCATCGAATCGTCGATCTCCGGAACCAATCCGCACTGTTCCGGGGTTGGCAGTCGCTGCATCAACGTGCCCATAACGAGGTCCTGCTTGGTCGGCCAGCGCCGGTAGATGCTGGCCTTGCCGGTGCGGGCCCGGGCCGCGACCGCCTCGACACTGAACGCCGTGTAGCCGACCTCGCTGAGCTCGGCGTATGCCGCTTCCAAGATCGCGTCCTCGAGCGCGGCACCCCGTTTGCGCAGCGCGGCGGGCTGCCGCGTCACCTCGTCGGCGATCTTCTCCACGGCTGTCACGTGTTGTCATACCCCCTCGTCATGATGGTGACGAGAAATTCATTTAGTGCACGGTTGCGTTCACTACTAGCCTCGTCCTAGTGTACCGCTTAGTGAACGCACGCGTATCTAACAGCGGCAACATTTCGCATCGAGGCTAGAACAAGAACGGAGCGTTTGGTGACCGAGACGAAGATGGCGCCCGCGGCGAAAAGCTCAGCCGGTGACCGCGGCGCTCGTCGTGCCGCTCACCCGGCGTTGGTCCTGCTGATCATCGCCGGTGCACAACTGATGGTCGTGCTCGACGGCACGATCGTGAACATCGCCCTGCCGCACATGGGCGAGTACTTCCACAAGAGCCAGACGGACATGACATGGGCGCTGAACGCCTACTCGCTGGCCTTCGGCGGCCTGCTGCTACTGGGTGGACGAGCCGGCGACGTCCTTGGTCGGCGACGGATGTTCATCGTCGGGCTCAGCCTGTTCACCATCGGCAGCTTCCTCGGCGGCATCGCGGTGAGCTTCCCGCTGCTGCTGGCCGGGCGCGTTGTGCAGGGCGTCGGTGGCGCGATTGCGGCGCCTACCGCACTGTCCCTGATCACCGTCGAATTCGAGGAGGGCCCGGCGCGCACGCGGGCGATGGCGGTCTACGCAGCGGTCTCCGGTGCCGGCGCCGCGCTCGGCCTGCTGCTCGGTGGCGTCCTGACCAACTACCTCAGCTGGCGGTGGGTGCTGTTCGTCAACGTGCCCATCGGCATCGCGCTGATGATCGGCGCCTTCCTGTACCTGCACCAGTCCGAGCGACTCGCCAGTGGACGCTTCGACTTCCTCGGCGCCGCATTGTCCGTGGGC
>DATFTS010000681.1:0-3102 GCA_035261645.1 Jatrophihabitans sp.
CCGCACACGACGCCGCCGTCCACGTGCCGGTGGCCATCGCTGAGCCGTACTGGCGGAAACAGCCCCGGCAACGCGCAGCTCGCCACCAGCACGTCGCCGACAGCGCCGCGCGGGTGGTGCACTGCGGCGCCGCAGTCTAGGCAGGTGGTGCTGACGGTCAGCGGGATGGCGAGTTCAGAGATGTCGTGTGCGCGGACGTTCGCGGCGATCAGCCGTCGCAGTGGCCGCTCGTCGAAGAGCGCTCTGGCGCCGTTGGCCGCAGCAGCGGCCAGGCCGCGCAGCCGTCCCCACATCGAAGGCTCGAGTACCCCGCGGGTGCGGGTGTCGACCCACCACTCGGCGAGCCGGGCCGCCTGCGCGACGGACGGGTTAGAAGCGAGAAAAGCACCGTTCAGCGCGCCCACGGAGCAGGCGTAGATGGCATCCGGCAGGATCCCGGCCTCGGCAAGCGCGAGCAGGGCGCCCGCCTGGTAGGCGCCGAGCGCGCCGCCACCGCCCAGCACCAGGATCGTGCGTGGGGAGGCCGCCGGCGTCGCCATCGGGAACCTCCTCGCGGTACGACGAAACCGCCCGGATTGGGGCGGCTTCGAAAGACGCGGCGCTGAACGGCTCGCGAACGTGAGACGGCGACGCGGGACTCCATGGTGCATGAAGATCGTCGGAAACGCACTAGCGAGACGGAACTGCTCCGTCGCTCGTAAGACGAGTTGACCCCGGAGCGGCGCAACACGCGCCCCGCTCCGGGGCCGAGACTCAGGTCAGGCGGTTAGCCCAGGGCAGTGAGCCAACTGGCGGTCGGAGACCCGACGCCGGTGACCATGTCGTAGCCACGCTTGACCTTCAAGCTGCTGTCCTGGTTGAAGGTGCGTACCGAGTACAGCAGGCCATCGCTGGCGTTCTCGCCGTTGGCGAAGTCCACCCGCACCACGCCGGCGTCCGGCGGCGTGCCCTTGACGTCCTGGAACGAGCCGAGGTTGTCGTAGATCGACGGGTTCAGCAGCCCGACGCCCTGGCCCGCGTGCTGGATCGTCAGCGCGGTCATGCCGGCGAACAGCGGCGAGGCAAGGCTGGTGCCGCCGATGCGGAACTGGTCGTAGTAGACGCCGTCGGAGAACTTCTGCGTCTCACCGATCAGCATGCCGGTGTTCGGGTCGGCGTCCATCGCCATGTCCGGGGTGGTGCGGTATGCGCTCCCCGTGACGCCCTGCTGGTAGGCCGGTGCGTTGAACAGCGCCGACACACCCCCGCCGGCGCC
Organism: Jatrophihabitans sp.; assembly: GCA_035261645.1. Taxonomy (GTDB): domain Bacteria; phylum Actinomycetota; class Actinomycetes; order Mycobacteriales; family Jatrophihabitantaceae; genus Jatrophihabitans. The sequence continues at coordinate 1,256 of DATFTS010000681.1, forward strand.
GTACAGGAAGCCGACGTCCTGCCAGGACTGACCGTTCGAGGCGAGGGAGTACTTCTCGGTGCCCCACCCGGTCTCGAACAGCAGGTTGCCGTTGGCGCCGATGGCGGTCGAGGTGCCGCCGACGCTGGTGACGTACGGGTCGGACGTCGGGTAGTCGGCCTGCTTGATGCCGGTGTTCGCCAGCTCGTCGCCGTTGTCGCCGGAGGAGAACAGGAAGCTCATGCCCTCGAGCGCACCCTGCAGGAACACCGACTCGTACGCCGCGACGTTGTCGGCCGTCTCGTTCGACTCGACATCGCCCCACGAGTTGCTGACCAGCGACGCGGTGCCGTCGTCGACCACTTGGGTGAGCGTGTCGAGAAGGTCGGAGTCGAAGCAGCTCGCCGCACCGTAGTAGTGGATCGTGGCGCCGGGCGCCATCGCGTGCACCGCCTCGACGTCGAGGGTCTCCTCGCCGTACCAGCCGGACGGACCGCACAGCTTCTGGTTCGTGAACTTGCTGGCGTCGGTCTCGCTGAACTGGCCGGGCGCATACGAGCCGTCGCCGTTCAAGGTGGCGTACTTGTTCGCGTCCTTCGCAATCGTCGGTGCCGCGTAGGCATCGGTGATGGCGACGGTGACGCCGGTGCCGTCCAGGGTCGTCGCGCCCTCGTAGGCCGCACGGAACTGCGGGCCGGTGTAGCCGCACGGAGCGTAAGGCAGCGTCTGGTTAGCGAACTTCGGCAGCGGCGTCTGGAAGTCGGCCTTGTACTTTGCCTTGATCTGGCCGTAGTACAGCGAGCACGGCCGGGCGTTCCGGAAACCTGCCGGCGGCGGCGCTGCCTGCTTGGTCGTCGGGCGCGTGACGTGCGGCGTGGTGTCCAGGCCGCTCACGGTGAGCACGGAGCTCGCGACGTCGGCGGGAAGGGTCACGGCGGCAGCCGGCGCCTGCACGGCTTGCCCGTGGTGGCGGTATCGCTCGATCTGCGTCCCGAACGCCTGCTCAGCGCTCGCGACCGTTCCGCGTACGACCAGATAGCGGTTGTCAGAGCCGACCTTCGCGACGTGCAGACCGTGGCCGGTCAGGTACGACGACACCGAGCTCACCGTCGCGTCGCTGATGCCGAACTGCGCCTGGTACTGGGCGGGTGTCAGGAACTGGTGGTACGACGCGCTACCGGGCGTTGACACGGCGAGCGCAGCCTGCCGCAAAGCGCCGAAGCCGCCACGCGGGGCGAGATACACGCGGGCGTTCACGCTGCTCGAGGCCTTCGCCGAACCGAGGTGCTGCGCGTGCGCGGTCCAAGCCGGTTTGGTGTTAGGAATTGACTTGGCGGACGGTCTTGCCGACGCGTTCGCCGCCGTCGCGACGGCCCCCGCGAGCACCATGGTTGCGGCAGTCGCGACCACGGCGATCCTTCGTTTCTGCATGCCTTTCCTCCACTCGTGATGGACGGGTCGGTCCGCATGAGTGGCGGCCAGCACCCAGCCGTCCAACCTAAGTGGCAATGGTGCGTCGCACGGACTGGTCAAGCTGTCTGCTTGCTGCCTGGCAGAAAGTGACCGCACAAAGGACCGCGAACGGGGCCAAGATTCCGCCCTCTTCCCCTCCGGTGCGGTCAGTTTTGACGTCCGATTTCAAGCCACAACGGAGGGGAAGACGGGGTGGAGTGGCACGAGACGTCGCTGGGAGGGAAGTGAAGTGGAGACGAGGAGACTTGAACTCCCAACCCCCGCCTTGCAAAGGCGGTGCTCTGCCAGTTGAGCTACGCCCCCGGGTAACTCCCGCGGGTGCCGCCCAGCTGACGGCAGCCGGGGACGGCCGAATATTACCGCAGATCAGGCGCGGTGGTCGCCTCGTGCCAGAG
>DATFTS010000682.1:0-3650 GCA_035261645.1 Jatrophihabitans sp.
CTGCACTGCCGCAGCGGGACCGCGTCGTGGATCGCGTCGCGGACCGCCTCGGCCTGCCGCTGCGAACGCAGCGGCCCGAGGTAGGACGCACCGTCCGGACGCCGCTCGCGCACCACGGACAGTCGCGGGAACGGCTCGACGGTGAGCTTCAGCCAGACCGACCGCTCCGGAAACTTGGACCGGCGGTTGTACCGCGGCTTGTGCGCGGCGATCAGCCTTAGCTCGCGGACCTGCGCCTCGAGAGCGTGCGCACACGAGATCGCGTCGACCCGTTCGGCCAGACCGACCATCTCGCCCATGCGGCTGCGCGTCTCGCTCGACACGAAGTACTGCCGCACCCTGGAGCGGATGTGCCGGCTGGTGCCGACGTAGAGCGGGCGGCCACGCCCGTCGCGGAAGATGTACACGCCCGGACCGGACGGCAGCCCGTCGGCGAGATGCCGTTTCCTTCGCTGCGCCTCGGTGACCTGCGCGGTGAAGGCGCGCAGCTCCGGCAGGGAATGCACGCCCAGGTTGCCGAGCCGGCTGATCAGCCCGTGCAAGACGTCGACGGTCGCCCGGGCATCGTCAAGTGCGCGGTGCGTCGGCATCGTCGCGGCGTGGAAGAACGGCGCGAGCGTCGCCAGCTTGCAGTTCGGCACCTCGTCGCGAGTGAGGACCCGCCGGGCAAGCAGCGCGGTGTCGACCACCGCGAAGACCGGCCAGGGGATGGCCAGTTCTGCGCACGCGGCCTTGAGGAATCCGACGTCGAACGGCGCGTTGTGCGCCACGAGCACCGCCCCGCGCGCGAACTCGAGGAATGACGGGATGACGCTGCCGATGCCTGGCGCTGCGCAGACCATGGCGTCGGTGATGCCGGTGAGCACGCTGACGAATGGGTTGATCGCCCGGCCGGGATTGACGAGCGTCTGGAACTCGCCCAGCACCTCGCCGCCGCAGACCTTCACCGCGCCGATCTCGGTGATCGCGTCGGCGCCGGCCGCGCCGCCGGTCGTCTCGAGATCGACCACCACGAACGTCGTGGCGCGCAGCGGCTCACCCAGCTCGTCGAAGCTGAGTTGCTGGGCTGCGGCGGTCATGTCTCGCAAGCTAGGCGGGGGGTACGACGAAAACGCGCAGACGCGCCCTGCGCGGGCCGTACTCTCGCGGACGTGGAGACGCCCGAGGAGGCCGCAGGCTCCGAGCGGCCCGACCGGCAAGCCGATGAGGTCACGCTCGTCGAGCCGGCGCGCCAGCAGCTGGTGACCCTGGCCTCCGATGTGCTCGGCCGTTTGCCGCCCGAAGAGGTGCCGAGCACCCTTCGCCCCATCGCCCGGTTCGCGCCCGGCAAGCGACAGAGACTCGGCGCAGTTGCCCTGGCGGCCGCCCTCGACGCCGACGCGGATTTCCGCGCCAAGGTGGCCGACGTGATCGCGGAGTCCTCACCGGGCCTGACCGAGGCCATCCGCACCGGGTCATCGACGACGGCGGCAGACCCGATCGACGTAGCGGTGGTCGCTTATCTGGTTCGTCCACAGGGCTGGGAGCGCATCGTCGTTGCCGCAAACCAGCGCTGGGCCGCCGAGCGCAGCGCTGCGACCGGCCAGCGGGACGAGATCGAGCGGCTCCGCGCCGAGGTCGCCGACCTTCGCGCGCAGGCGAAAGGCGAGCCGGCGCGTGTGCGCGCGGCGATCGCCGCCGCGGCCGAGGCTGAACGGGACGAGATCGCGTCGCTGCGCAAGGCGCTTCGCGAGCGGACCCGCGAGCTCCGTGCTGCGGAACGAGATCGGGACGCTGCCCGCGCCGCCGAGGACGAACTGCGCACCCGACTAGACGCGCAAGCTGCCGCACACGAGAAGGAGTTGCGTCGCCAGCGGGGGCGCCAGGCAGAGGCTGAGCGCTCGGCGGAGTCGGCCCGCCGCGACTCGCGCACGGAACGCGACGTCGATGACGCCCGCCTCTGGCTGCTGATCGACACGCTCGTCCAGGCCGCGACAGGTGTGCGACGCGAGCTTTCCCTGGCGCCGCCGGAGATGCGGCCCGCGGACGCAGTGAATTCAGCGCAGCGCAGCGGCGCGTCCGGACGCGGCGCCGGCGACCCGGCCGGGCTCGACAGGCTACTGGCGCTGCCGAATGTGCATGTCGTGATCGACGGCTACAACGTGACGAAGTCCGGCTATGGGGACCTGTCGCTGGCCGAGCAGCGCAAGCGGCTGGTGGGCGCGCTGGCTCCGCTGGCCGCCCAGTCCGGCGCAGAGATCACCGTGGCCTTCGACGGCGGGCAGCGGCCGCCGGCGCAGCCGGCCACGCCGCGTGGGGTGCGGGTGCTGTTCAGTGCACCCGGCGAGATCGCCGACGACCTCATCCGTCGGCTTGTCGACGCCGAGCCGCCCGGTCGTCCCGTGGTGGTCGTCACGAACGACCGACAGGTCATCTCGGACACGGCACGCAGCGGGGCGTGGTCGGTGCCGTCCCAGGTGCTTCTCGCGCGGCTGGGCACCAGCGGCTGACACCATTCGTGGAGGTATGCCCGGTTCATACCTGTTTATCCATGCGGCACGAAAATTGTCAGACCATCTTCTTAGCGTCTCGGCCATCGGATATGTCAGCGACTGAGGGGTGAGACCAATGCTGATCGACTGCGACACCTGCATCGCCCGCGACGAGGCCTGCGGCGACTGCGTAATGACCGTGCTGCTCGGCCGATCGCCGGCGCCGGTCGAGCTCGACGACGAGGTAGAGGCGGCCATCGGAAGCCTTGCGCAGGTTGGCTTGGTGAAGCCGTTGCGGCTCGTGCCTGGTCCTTCGCGTCGTAAACGCGGCATCGCCTGAAGTCGTCTGAACAATTTTTGAGACACGGCGGGGGGTGCCGTTGCATAGCTTTGGGTGCAGCCGTAACCTTTCCGAGACCTTTCGGTTCCAGGGTGGTCAACCGCGGCCATCCCCGAACGGTCCCGCCGAATCGCAAGACGCCAAGGTCGGTCGAACTCGCCGGCCACGGTGGCGAACCGGGGACCCACTGTGATCCCTTGGGGTGAATCGGGGGAATCGAGCGTCGCGTGCGCACTTGACCAGTGCCGCCGATGTCGCGAAACCCTCGTAGGGCTGCTTCCGGCCCGAACCCGTCAGCTAACTCGGTAGGCGGTCGAGGAAGAAGGAGATCTGCCCACAGTGGCGATCCCAGTCACGCGTCACCTCCGTCCGATCATCGCTATCGCCGCACTTGCCGCGGCAGCGTTTGCCGCTCCCACACTCGCGTCAGCGACACCGAAGCCCACCCCGGCGTCCATACCGGCGGTGCAGAAACAGCTCGGTGAACTCGCGTTGCAGAACTCCCAGGTAGTGGAGAAGTACGACCGCGCGCAGGTCGCGGTTCAGCGACGTGAGCAGGCGGCACACGCTGCGGAACTCGCCGCGGCACAGGCGAACACCGACTACCAGCGCGAACACACCCGCTTCGCGCTAACCGTTCAGGACCAGTACGAGAGCAACTCGTTCGGCGCGGCGGGAGCGCTTCTCGACAGCAGTAGCGGCGACAACTACCTGGACCGACTGAACACGCTGAGCATGGTCTCGGCGCAGACGGCCCAGATCGTCCAGTCGATGCGCTTGGCGAAGGACAAGGCGACGAAGTCAGCTGCGGCGGCGGAGCAGCTTCTGGCGGCGGCGCG
>DATFTS010000683.1:0-7409 GCA_035261645.1 Jatrophihabitans sp.
CCCGATCCGGATCAATGATCGCGCTGCGGTCGCGATAGCCGATCAGGTAGTTGTCGAAGGCAGGCAGCAGCCGCACGCCGCGTTGCGGCTCGCACTCACCGAGCCGGAACCCACTCCAGCCGTCGTATTCGACCGGCTTGAGCTCGTCGCGGATCAGGCTGATCGCCCGTCCGCCCGCCAGGCCGGACCAGGCGGCGAAATCGGCGGCCGTGGCGGGGGAGTACGCGGCGAAGTAACGGCGCGCCAGTTCGGCGAGCGCGTCGTCGCCGAAGGGGCCCTCTGGTGCACCGGGCACCCACTCGTCGAGCAGAGCGAAAGTGCTGTGCCGGCCCCGATCGGGCCCGCGGCAGATCAAGCCGATCGTGCTCGCGTAGACGAGCGCGTGCGTGTGGATCTGTGGGTCGGCGCTGTGCAGCGTGAGGCCGTGCGCGGCGAGCCCGGCGCGGATCTCGTGTCGATTGCGCGGGCCGTCCGCCAGCAGCTCGGGCAGCAGTCGTACCGCGCGCTCGAGCACCTCGTCGGTGAGGCCCAGCTGTCGCCACCGCGTGCGAAACTTGCGCGCGATCGCCGGCCCGATCAGCCGCACCAGCCAACGCACGTCAGCCGCCTCGACCAGATGGATCGTGCCGCGCATCAACCAGGTCCGCACGATCGTGCGGTCGTCCTCGATAGCGCGAACGACGTCGCTGTCCGCGACACGCTCAGCCCGGGCGCGAACGCCCAGCCGCGCGGCAAGATTGTCCTGCGCCTGGATGGCCGTCGTCAGCCGTACGGCAGTGCCGGGCGACGCTGCCGGCCGGATGGACAAGCCGTGCCGGGTGATGCGCTCGTGCGGTATCACAGGCGGGGCCGGGCTCGTCATGGGAGGCAGTCTGCCCGCCCCCACCGACATGTTTGGATCGAAGGCATGAGCGGACGGCTGGCGCGCAGAATCGCGATCGCCGTCGCGGTTGTTCTCGCTTTGCTTATCGCACTGGACCGCGTCGGCGTCTACGTGGCTGATCGGGCGGCGGCGGACACGATCAAGTCATCTCAGCATCTGAACTCGGCACCGAGCGTGGACATCGCCGGCTTCCCGTTCCTCACCCAACTGATCAGCGGGCACTACGACCAGGTGACGATCAGCGCGTCGGACGTTCCCGTGGGCAGTGGTTCGCTCCAGCTCTCGCGGGTGCACGTCGTGCTGCACTCGCTGACGGTTTCGCACGGTTTTCACACCGTGCACGCCAAGTCCGCCGATGCGACCGGGCTGATCACCTATGCCGCTCTCAGCAAGGCGCTCGGCGTCACGGTGCGCTACGCAGGAGATGGCAGGATCACTGCGGCGAAGACGCTCACCGCCGCCGGCGTCACGGTTCGCGGCAGAATTACCACTAGGCCGCAGCTGCGCGACGGCGCGCTTGCCTTCACGGACACCTCGGTGGCCGACGCCGGCCCGCTGGGCGACGAGGCCTTGAACCTGCTGACCAGGGCCTTCACCGTGGCAATACCGCTGCGCGGCATTCCGTTCCAAGTTCGCGCCGAACGGCTCAAACTCGACAACACGGGTATCGTCCTAAGCCTGGGGGGTCAAGACCTGGCCTACTCTCGATGACGGCGCACGCGCGGCAACCGCCGCGTCGCTAGGACATGTGACCGACGTGAGGCTACCGTAACCCCCCAATCCCCCGGTATCCACGGAAGCAGCGGATGAGTATCGAGTTCGCCAGCGCAACCTCCAGGTCGGCGGCTGAGCTTGCGACTGCGCTTGACGGGCTGCAGGTCTATCTCCAGCCGATCATCTCCACGTCGACAGGCAATGTCTGGGCGTACGAGGCGCTCGCGCGCTTCCACGACATGTCGATGCGCTCGGTGGACGACGCAATTGCGTACGCGCACCGGGCCGGATACGGCGCCGCGCTCGAGGTGGCGTGCCTTCGCGCCGCGCTCGATCGACGGGCGCAACTGCCCGAGGGCGTTCGGCTCGCACTCAACCTCAGTCCGGACGTCCTCTCCAGCCCTCTGGTCATGCAGACGCTCGATGTCGATCTCGACAGCGTGATCGTCGAACTCACCGAGCATCGGCAGTCGGCGGACGCCACGATCGTGAACGCTCAACTGGAGCGGCTGCGCCGGCGCGGCGCGCTCATTGCCGTCGACGATGTCGGTAGCGGCTACGCAGGCTTGCTTCGCCTTGCGACGCTGCGTCCCGACTTCGTCAAGCTGGATCGCACGATCGTCAGTGGCGTACGCCAGAGCGAGGCGCAAAGCGCCGTGCTCGAAGCCCTGGTGACCTTCTCGCACCGGCTCGGCGCAGAGGTCGTCGGCGAGGGCGTCGAGACGCTCGACGACCTTGCCCGGATCGTGGAGCTCGACGTCGACTACGGCCAGGGGTGGGCGGTCGCCGTGCCGGCTGCCAATCCTGGTCGCGTCAGCGCCGCGGTGGTCGCCACCTGCCGGCAGGCGCGGCAGAACGTGCTGCAGCGACACGGCTCCGGCGCTGCGGCTGCTGCGCGGGCGCACCGCATGCACAGCCTCGTCGGAGCGCTCGGTGGCGCGACCGGCCTGCCCGCGCTGCATGTCGCCGTTGCCGAAGCGGCACGCGATCTGCGCGTGGACGTGATCAGTGCGTCGGTGCTCGGTGACGACGGCAGACTGCGGGAGCTCACGTCCAGTGGCCAGGCGATCGACGTGCGCGCGTACGCGTTGTCGGACTACCCGACGACGCGCGCGGTGATCGACAAAGGCATCGTCGTCGAGGTGCACGCCAACGACCCCGAAGCCGACCCGGCGGAGACAGCGGTCTTGCGCAGCCAGGGTGGGCAGAGCCTGCTGATCGTGCCGCTCGAGATGGGCGGTGCGCGCATCGGCGTGCTGGAGTTCGTGCATCGGACACACCGCCGCTGGACGAGCACGGACATCGCCGATGCGCGTGGGCTCGCTACGCACATGTCGAACGCCCTGGTGCGCCTTACCCGCTGACGGGCAGCATCGGCCGGCCACCCGCTTGCGCCACGGCATGCCGCGCGCAGTGCAAGGCGCGCATCAGCCGGGACGCGCCACTTCCGGACGCGGTGAGGAACCCGGCGGCGAACGCGTCGCCGGCACCGGTGGTGTCGACAACCTCGGCCGGCATCGCAGGTATCGAGCAGACCCTGCGAGCGTCGGACCAGACCGCTCCGCCAGACCCGATCTTGACGACTGCCGCGCCCAGCCGCCGCGCGAGCGTCCGGGCCGCTGCCGCAGGATCGACCTCGCCGGTGAGGACGCGTGCCTCTGCACCGTTGGCGAGGAGCACGATGCCGGTACCCAGCCGGTCGAGGAACGATTCGGCACCGACCTCGTGCAACGGCCCCGCCGATGCCGCGTCGACCGCGATGGCCCAGCCACGCTCGCGGCCAAGGGTCAAGACCGCGAGTGCCGACGCGCGTGACTCGTCCCGCAGCAGCGAATAACCGGAGAGCAGGAGCCAGTCGGCGTGCTCGGGCAGTAGCTCAGGGTCGAAGGCTGCCGCGTTCGCACCTGCCGAGGGCACCATGGTTCGCTCGCCGGACGGATCGACGAGCACGATGCAGGTACCGGTCGGCCGGTCCGGGTCTGCCTCCACACGTGCATCGACGCCCGCCTGCTCCAGCTGCGCCACCGCCTGCCGGCCGAGCTCGTCGTCGCCGACGCGACCGACGAAGGTGGCGACGCCGCCAGCTGCGGCTACCCATGCCGCTGCGTTCGCCGCCGCGCCGCCGCCGAGGATGCGAACGGTCGCGGGGGTGTCCGTGCCGCGCGCGAGAGGTCCGGGGAGCAATGCGAGCACGTCGGCCATCAGGTCGCCGACGCAAACTACATGGGTCACGCGGCGCTGTAGGCGACGGCGACCTCGCCGGCCAGGCGCGCGTTCGATCGCACCAGTGCCACGTTCGCGGCCAGCGAGGCGCCGTGCGTCTCGCGGTGGAAGAAGTCGAGCAGGAACGGCGTGACGTCCTTGCCGCGCACACCTGTCTGCTCGGCTGCCGCCAGGCCGGCCTGCAGGGTGCGATCGTGCAGGTCCCGGTCCAGCTCGTCGGCCTCATCGATGGCGTTGGCCAGGACGAGACCGTAGAACGCGGTGCCCAGCGTCTCCTGTGCACGCATGATCGCTGCGACGTACTCCGGGCTCGGCGCCGTCCAGAGCACCGGGTGTCCCGAGTCGCGGAGGTAGAACCCGGGGAACCGGTCGGTGCGGTAGCCGACCACGCCAACATTGAGCGACTCGAGTCGCTCGAGCGTCGCGCCCACGTCGAGGATCGATTTCACGCCGGAACACACCGCGAGCACCGGCGTCCGCGAGAGCGTCACGAGGTCAGCAGACTCGTCCCACGTCTCACGGGCACCGCGGTGCACGCCGCCCAGTCCGCCGGTCGCGAACACCCGGATGCCGGCCCGGGCTGCGAGGTGCACGCTCGCCGCAACGGTCGTGGCGCCGAGACCGCGGTATGCCGTCACCATGGCAAGATCGCGCACGCTGACCTTGGTTACCGAGGGTCCTGCCGCAACGCGCTCGAGTGCCGCATCGTCGAGCCCGATCCGCGGTTGGCCGTCGACGACTGCGATGGTCGCCGGAACGGCGCCGCTCTTGCGCACCGCGTCCTCGATCTCGCGGGCGATGCGCAGGTTGTCCGGGCGTGGCAGGCCGTGGCTGATGATCGTGCTCTCCAGCGCCACCACGGCACGGTGCTCGGCGAGCGCGGCCGAGACTTCCGGATCGATCAGCACACAGCTTCCTTTCGGCGGCGCAGCACTCCGACGGGCACGGTAGCCAGAGCGGCGACCGCGAAGGAGATTATGGACGCGCTCATCCAGCTGGTCGGGGTGAACCCGAGCCAGTGTTGAACGTGTCGCCACATCGTTGCCCACCAGCCGACCGAACCGGGGTTGATCAATTGGTAGGCGACGAATCCGATCGCCCAGGCAGACAATGTGCCCCAGCGTGGTCGGACGGCCTCGGTGAGGTCCCAGGCCTGCCGCGATACGACGAACCAGTCCACCACCAACACACCGAGCAGCGGCGTGAACACCGAGCCGATGAGGACGAGGAAGCTGTAGTAGTCGTTGATGTTCAGCGCCAGCGACCCGACGGTGGCGATCGTCCCGATCACGAGTGCGAGCACGCGGCGATCCCAGCGTGGCCGCAGGTTCTGCACCGACACCGCAGTCGAATAGGTGTCGACGAACGACTGATCGAGTTCGCGGATCGCCAGCACCGCAAACGCCAGCCCGCCGAGGGGCACTGCAAGGAACGCCGAGTAGATCTTGTTCATGTCGCCGTGCGCGACGGTGACGAGGGTCAGCAGGCCGAGCGCGTAACAGGCGATCTGGGTGATCGAGTAACCCACGAACGCGCCGACGGCGGCATCACGTGTTGAGCGCGCGTGCCGCGTGTAGTCGGCCGCCACCGGGACCCATGAGACCGAAACGCCGACGACGCCGTCGACCGCCAGCCAGAAGTCGTGCCATGATCCTGCGCCCCAGGCCGGCAGCGGGTGCCGAAGGATCTGCACGAAGAAGTAGGCCAGGGCGACGATGACGACGAGGGTGACGTACTTGCGCAGTGCACGGATCCAGCTCAGCGGCCACAGTGCCAGCAACGTGGTGATCACGCCGCCGATCAGCACGTAGATCGATTTGGAGATCGACGGGGTCATCTGGTGCAGGGCCTCGCTGATGGTCACGAGTTCGAACGTCGTCCAACCGAGGAGCTGGACGATGTTGAGCACTGTCGGTAGGTATGACGCGCGGGTGCCGAACAGTCCGCGGAGCAACACCATCGACGGTGCGCCGGTCTTGGCGCCCGGCACGGCCGCGGCGGCGACGCCTGCAGCGCCGAGCAGCGTTCCCACGGCCAACGCGGTGAACGCCGCGGCCAGCGATAGCGGCGTGCTGCCGGGCATGAGCACGTAGATCGCGCCGGTGAAGCCGAGCAGGCTCACGCCGAGGTTGCCCCATAGCCCGAGTTGGTCGACGAGCCGCAGTGCCCGTGGCGGCGGCTGGTCCAGAGTGAGTGGGGCTTCGGTGCGCTCGGCGGTCGCCGTCATCAGAGAACAGCCATTCCTTCGGTGGGGGAGGACGGTTGGGCGTGGAACCGCTTGGGGATGCGCCCGGCCAACCGGGCGAGCCGGCCCGCCTCGACCGCGCGCGCCATCGCGGTCGCCATCGCGACCGGGTCCTGCGCGCGCGTGACGGCGGATGCGAGCAAGACGCCGGCGCAGCCGAGCTCCATCGCAAGGGCGGCGTCCGATGCAGTACCGATACCGGCGTCGAGGATGACCGGCACCTCAGCCTCGCTGACGATCAACTCGATGTTGTGCGGGTTGGCGATGCCGAGCCCGGTGCCGATCGGCGAGCCGAGCGGCATGACTGCGACGCAGCCGGCCTGCTGCAGCCGCCGCGCCAGCACGGGGTCGTCGTTGGTGTACGGCAGGACGTGAAACCCTCGCGCGACCAGGGTTTGCGCTGCCTCCAGCAACTCCAAGGGATCAGGGAGCAGGGTGCGCTCGTCGGCGACGACCTCGAGCTTCACCCAATCGGTCTGCAGTGCCTCGCGGGCGAGTGCGGCGGTCTGCACGGCCTCGCGCGCGGTGCGGCAGCCAGCCGTGTTGGGCAACACACGCACCCCGGTGCGGTCGATCACGTCGATGATCGATCCGCTCGTGGCGGCATCGACACGCCGCATGGCGACCGTGCACAGAGACGTGCCGGACGCGCGCAACGTCTCCTCGATGACGTGGAGGCTCGGTGCACCGCCGGTGCCGAGGATCAGCCGGGATTCGAGCTCGATGCCGGCGATGACGAACGGGTCGCCCATCGCGATCACCCGCCCTGCACAGCAGTCACGAGTTCGACCACCTGTCCTTGACGCAGCGTGAGCCCGGTCCACAACCCGCGCGGCACGACCTCGCCGTCGACGACCGCCGCCGATCCCCGCGTCGGCAGCGCGAGCTCGGTCATCAGTGCGGCCAGTGTGATGTCGTCGGCCACGTCTGTCTTCGATCCGTTCAACGTGATGGTCACCGGGTCACCGCCGAGAAACGAGAAGGGCTGAACGGGACGAACGCGTCTGGTTCCGTGCCGTCTGCGATAAGCGCCGCGACACCGTCCGCGGTCACAGGTGTCAGAAGGATTCCGTTGCGGTAATGACCGGTCGCGACGATGAGGCCGTCCACTGCCGTGCTACCGAGGATCGGTGCGTTGTCGGGCGAGCCCGGTCGCAGCCCGGTGCTCACTTCCTCGAGTGCTGCTTCGCCGAGTTCAGGCAACAGTGATTGCGCATCGCGCAGCAGTTCGTACACGGCGCCGGCTCGTGGGGCCACGTCGAAACCGCGTTCCTCGGTCGACGCGCCGACCACGATCCGGCCGTCGGGCCGCGGCACCAGATACACCGGCGCGCCCTTGACCCA
>DATFTS010000684.1:0-5268 GCA_035261645.1 Jatrophihabitans sp.
GTGCCAGAGGCGTTCGGAGCTGCTCCAGTACGAGACAGCGCCGCCATACCACACCGTGCCGGGGACGCCTATCACGGCAGCTACAACGACTACTTGTGGCAGCTGGCGCTTGCTGACGGCGAAGCACCCGACGTGCTGCCGTCCGTCGCGTCGAAATCCGACGAGTTGGACCACCGCAGCCTCGTCGACGGGCTGACCCCGCGGCCGATCCAGCTCGACCCACCGAGCCCGGACGACCCGGGCCGATGACCATGATGCGGACCGTGCGTCGGCTTCTCAGCCCTGGCTGGGTGCTGTTCCACCTGCTGTCCTGGGGTGCAGCCACCGGCATGGTGTTCCTCGGCCGCTGGCAGCTGCACGTAGCCGAGGTCGGCGGGTTTCCGCTGCAGAACACGAGCTACGTCGTGCAGTGGTGGCTTTTCGCCGCGTGCGCGCTGCTGTTCTGGGCAAGAGTGATCCGCGACGCCGTGCGCAAGTCACCACCGGCGACGGTTGCAACCGGCGGCGAGCTCGTGCGGCGCAGCGGGTCAGTGGCGCCGACTCGGCCGGGACCGGCGATGCTGCAGGCCCGCTCGGCGAACGGCGAACCGGTCGCCTATCGCGGCTACCACATTCCCGATAGCTCGGAGTCGGTCGTGCGAAGTCATGGAGACCCGATGCACGACGCCTATAACGACTACCTCTGGCAACTGGCGCTCGCCGATGGCGCGACGCCGGACGGCAAGCTTCGCGGCAGCGAAGGCGACGATCGTCAGGATGATCCCAGCGCTCTCGGCGACCCGCCGAACGAGCTCACGGATCGCGCCGACTGAGGCTAGGCCGCGCCGGTGATCGCGAAGGCCGCGTCGTAGTAGTGAACCTCCATCGGTTGTACGAGCATCTCGCGGAACGTCGTGGTGTCTGCGCCGTTAGCGACGACCGGAGGATTCTGCGCCGGCCGGCGACGCCAGTGAGGCAGAGGCAGCGATCACCGCGTGGATCGACGCGCGCACGCGCTGTGCGACCGCCGCGGGATCCGAGCTGTCGAGCTTGCCGTCGAGGTGCAAGAACGCGAGTCCGTGGACGAGCGCCCAGATCGCGGTCGACAGTGCTTCCGGGTCAGAGCCAGGGAAGGCACGCTCAACGATGGCGGCCACGTAGGACGAGATGGCCTGGGTAGCAGAGACACGTTCGGCGCTATCGCGGTCGCACGGCTCGCCGAACATCACGCGGAAGAGCGCAGGCCGCTGCAAGGCGAACTGGACGTAGGCGACGGCGACCGCGGCCAGGTCGTCAGGCGTGGACGGGGATGGATGCACCTTCGCGAGCGCATGGGCGAGGTCCTGGTAACCAACGGCAGCGACCGCTGACAGGAGTGCGTCGCGGTCGGCGTAGTGCCGGTATGGCGCGGACGCGGCGACGCCGGCTCGGCGCGCGACCGCCCGCAGCGACAGCTCAGCGGCCCCGCCGTCCTCCAGGAGTTCCAGGGCGGCGCGCACCAGCGCGACGCGCAGGTCGCCGTGGTGGTACGTCGAGCTCGATGCGGACACGGGTCACTCTTTCGAATGTGGACACTGCTCACATCAGTGGGTAATGTGAACGCCGTTCACATCGTAGTCGATGCAGAGGCGGCCCCGGCATGTCGAGCGAGCTCTTCACGCCCTTCGGCCTGCGCTCCGGGTTGGTGTTGCGCAATCGTCTCGCCAAGGCCGCGATGGAGGAGGGGCTGGCCGGGCGCGGGCAGCTGCCCGACGAGCGACTGATCCGGCTGTACCGGCGCTGGGGCGCGGGCGGTGCGGGGTTGCTGATCACCGGCAACGTCATGGTGCACAAGGAGGCCATGACAGGCCCTCGGTGTGTTGTGCTGGATCGTGCTGCTCCGCTAAAGCCGTTCGAGCGGTGGGCCGCGGCCGGCAAGGCCGGCGGCGTCGCGATGTTCATGCAGATCAGCCACCCCGGCCGGCAGGTGCGCGCCAACATGCCCGGCGTGGCGTGGGCGCCTTCGGCAATCGCCTTGGACATGGGCAAGCACACCAAGCGGTTCCGCGCACCGTCAGCAATGACAGCCGAGCAGATCGACCTAACGGTCGACCGGTTCGTCGTCGCCGCGGTGCGTGCCGAGGACGCAGGTTTCGACGGCGTCGAGGTCCACGGAGCGCACGGGTACCTCCTCTCGCAGTTCCTGTCCCCGCTCGCCAACCGGCGCACTGACGAGTGGGGCGGGGCGTTGGAGAACCGCGCCCGAATGTTGCTGGAGATCGTCGAGGCAGTCCGGGCATCGGTGTCGCCGTCATTCGCTGTCGCGGTGAAGCTGAACTCGGCCGACTTCCAGCGCGGCGGATTCGACACGGACGACGCGCAACGTGTGATCGCGATGCTTGAGCCGCTTGGCGTCGATCTCGTCGAGTTGTCCGGCGGCAGCTACGAGAGCCCGGCCATGTCGGGACGATCGGCAGACGCCCGCACCCTGTCACGGGAGGCGTACTTCCTCGATCTGGCGACCGAACTGGTTTCGACGAGCGCGTTGCCGTTGATGCTGACTGGCGGCATCTCAGGGCGCGACACCGCGGCGAAGGTGCGTCTGAGTGGTGTGGCCATGGTCGGCATGGCAACCGCGATGGCGGTCACTTCCGACTTGCCGAACCGATGGCTGGCCGGCGAGGACGTGGCACGGCGACTGCGGCCGATCACGTGGTCGGACAAGACCGTGGCGTCGGCCGCTGGCATGGCGCTCGTCCGTCACCAACTGCATCGCATCGCACGCGGCAAAGACCCGGTCCTGCGCACCCATCCGATACACGCGCTTGTCCGCGACAACCTCGACCAAGCTCGCGCGCTGCGCCGATACCGCTGCTGGCTGCAGGAAGCGTCGGCATGACCTGCAGCTCGCCGACCGGGGTTCTGGTCATCCTCGATCGCCGTACGGGTCGTCATCGCCGCCGGCCTTCGCTCGCAGTACAGCCCGTCTCGCGCCGGTGGCCTGCAACGCAGTATCCGCCGCCAGCCGTACAGCAGACGAGTCGGTCGGCGGCGATCGGTCCTCTACTGCGCGGCCGGTGCTGGCACGCCGTCGGGCAGGAGGGTTGGCTCGGATCGCGCCCCGAGCACGACGGCGGCGACGCGGCCGAGCGCGGCCAGCATGACCAGATAGCTTGCAACAAGGATCGGCTGATTGGCGGTGGCGAATCCCGCCAGGTTGGCGACGACGCTCACCGCCACGCCGGCGGCGGCCCAGCGCGGGACGACCCGGGTACGCCAGAGGCCGACGGCCACAAGCAGGGTGCCGATCAACACCGCGAGGCCGCCGATGTCGTAGACGAGCGCCGAGCCTGCCGCTGACTCGTACCGGTTCGCAAGTTCGGTCATCTGGGTGTGGTCGGCCGTCGGGCTGCCCATCTGCCAGAACATCAGTTCCGTGGCCGCGTCGCCGATCGCGACGAGCATGCCGACCTGGGCGAGCCCGCCGGCGAGGTAGGCCCAGCGGGCGGAGCGCTCGCGCAGCAGGTTGATGATCCCGAAGAAGGCGGGCACGAGGAGGTAGGAGCTGAGCAGGATGCCGAGCGCGTACACGTAGAAGCGGTCTTGGTGACGGGCAATTGCGGCGATCTCGGCAGACCTGGTGTCGCGCAGCGCCGGCAGCGCGGCTGCTGCGACCAAACCGGTCAGTGGGGCGAGGACCAACGACCATCCGGTGATCGTGCGGCTGATCGAATTCGTTTTCATAGCGCGTCTCCCTTTCCGAAGGTTGATCTGCGGAAGGTAGGGGCCGTCGCCGCTTCGGTGCTGCGCTCGGCCGACTGAAGCGAGTCCGCCGCAGGGATGAATCGGTTTCGACCTTTGGGCGATGTCGAGATCGCCGGACGGCGGTACCTTCTGCGCATGTTCACGGTGGACCGCCTGCCGCGATCACCCCTGGACTGGCTGATCGCCATCATCGGGCTCGCCTTGTGTGAGGTGGCCACCTGGGTGCAGCCAAACCCGATCAGCACATTCGTCGCCGGGCCGGCCTGGATGCTCGGCGTCTATCCGGTGCTGCTGGCGGCGCCGCTCGCCTGGCGCCGAGCGGCCCCAATTGCGGCGTTCACGGTCATCATGACCGGCGTCGTGCTGCAGGCCGTGGTCACGAGCGACACCCCCGAAGGGATTCACCTGATGTACGCCGCGGGCTTCGGGATCTACGCCGCGGCGGCGTACAGCGACCGCCGGCCCGCGGTGTTGGGTCTTGTGATCGGCGTCGCCGCGTTCGGCGTGTACTCGGCGGAGAACCGCGATGTGCGCACCGGCAAGGCGAGCGAGCTGTGGGCCGCGGCGTTCTTCGGCGTGGCGCTGGTCGCCGTTTGGTTGATCGGCGTGTTCGTGCGGAACCGTCGTGAGGAGGCCGGGGCCCGCCTACGGGCTATCGAGCTCGAGCGGGAAGCGGCCACTGCGGTCGCCGACGAGCGGGCCCGGCTGGCCCGCGAACTGCACGACGTGGTCGCGCACAGTCTCAGCGTTGTCGTGCTGCAAGCCGCCGGTGCCCGGGCCGCTGGTGTGGTCGATCCGACCACGCTGGAGAAGATTGAACGGACCGGCCGGGAATCGCTGGTCGAGATGCGCCGCCTGCTGGGTGTGCTGCGCCGCGCCGACGACGAGCCCGGACTCGAACCGCAGCCAGGGATCTCGCGCATCGACGAGCTCGCCGACCGAGTACGCGCCGCCGGCGTGCCCGTGGATGTACGGATCGACGGAGACCGCGCGGCGCTGCCGCCCGCTCTCGACGCTTCGGTATACCGGATCATCCAGGAGTCGCTGACCAACGTGCTCAAGCACGCGGGGAGGGCGCACGCCACCGTGTCGGTGCGGGTCGACACGAGTGCGGTAACGATCGACGTGATCGACGACGGCTCGGGGCCGGCACAAGACTCCGAGGGCGGACATGGTCTGATCGGCATGCGGGAACGAGTCGCACTGTTCGACGGCGAACTGAGCGCCGGACCGCGCCCCGGAGGCGGCTTCGCGGTCCACGCCCGGCTGGCGCGCGACAACGGCCGTCCCCGATGATCGGCGTCCTGCTCGCCGACGACCAGGACTTGGTCCGCGAAGGCCTGCGCATGCTGCTGGACGCCGAGGCCGACATCAACGTGCTCGGCGAGGCCCGCACCGGCGCCGAGGTACTCGCCCGGACCCGTGAGCTGCGACCTGACCTGGTGCTCATGGACATCCGGATGCCGGAGCTGGACGGCATCGAGGCAACCGCTCGGCTGGCCGCGTCCGGTTCACCGGCGAAGGTCCTGATGCTGACGACCTTCG
>DATFTS010000685.1:0-4288 GCA_035261645.1 Jatrophihabitans sp.
CCTGGTCGCGTCGACCGCATGCTGCGTGAGCGGGACCAACGCTGGCATGCGTCAAGAACCGTCGCGATATCGAGCACGTTGGCGCGGACGCTCGAGTGCGCAGATGACGTATTCTCGCGCGACACGATCAAGATCAAACGACCTGTATAGCCGAATACATGAAGGGTGCTGCGCTGCTTGCACGGGTGCTTGTCGCGATCAAATGTTCCGCGGACCTGCTCCGCCACGCCGCAGCGCTCGGGCTCGACGTCGACCGCTTCCGGGACGACTTGAAGCAGCACTACGAGTCGCGGGTGGGCAGGACGTCGAGTCGGCCGACGTCAGCGGCGCGTCCGGCACCCCGACGTTCTTCATCAACGGCCAGCGCCACTACGGTGCCTATGACCTCGACTCGCTGAAGGCGGCGATCAAGGCGGCGCGCGCCCAGCAGCACGTTCGCGCGCCGCTGACCGTGCACCGCGTTGTCCCTCTGCCCGCGCATCGTATCGCCAGGGCGCACAATCCGCGGTCAGATGCCGGTCATTCGGTGAGGATCCGCCGCAACCGGTGCCCGGCGACAGCAGCCGCGGCCATGCCCAGCAGCACCAGGTAGCCGGCCGAGAGCAGCAGCGGCGGGCTCACCTCGCCCAACGCGGGTTCGCGAAGCAGTTGGATCGACTGGTACAGCGGCAGGCATTCGACGCCGATCTGGATCGCTCGCGGGTAGACGCCCAGCGGGTAGAACGTCGTCGCGAACAAGAACATCGGCAACATCACCAGCTGCACGTACTGGAAGTCCTGCCAACCGCGGACGAGCGTTGCGACCAGGAGGCCGAGGCAGGCGAAGCAGAACGCGATGGCAACCGCGCCGAGCAACCCCAGCACGACGGCCGGCGACACGATGAGCCCGAGCGCCGCGAGGATCGCCAGGAAGCACGTCGTCACCACCAACGACCGCAGGATTGCCCAACCGATCTCGCCGACGGCGATGTCGAATACGCCGACTGGGGTGGCGATGATCGGCTGGTATACGCGGTCGACGGCCAGCCTGCTGTACATGAGGAAGGTCGTCTCGTTCAGCGCGGCATTCATCGCCGTCGTGGCAAGCAGCGCGGGCGCGACGAACTGCGCGTAGTCCACGGGGGTGCGGGCCAGGCCCGGCAAGTGTCCGACCAGGACGCCGATGCCCAGCCCGATCGAGCCGAGGTAGAGCACCGGTTCGAGGATCTCTGCGACGAGCAGCGACCAGGTGTGCCGGTAGACGAACACGTTGCGCACCAGGATTGCCCGCACCGATCTGCCCCGAACAGGCAGCGCACGTGTCGTCATGCCGTCAGCACCCGGCGGAAGCTGCGTGTGCCGGCCAGCGCGCCGATGCCCACGAGCGCGGCGAGGTAGCCGAGGTGAGCGATCGTCGCCAGTGGTCCGGCATGCCCCGTACTCGCCGCCCGGCACAGCGTGACCCCGTGGTAGAGCGGCGTGACGCGCACGATCGCCTGCAGCCAACCGGGCAGTTGCGAGACGGCGAAGAACGTGCCGCAGAACATGTACATCGGCATGATCACGAACCGGAAGCCGGCATTGATCGTCGCCGGGTGCTCCATGGTCACTGCCCAGGCGGCAATCGGCGCGCCGAACGCCAGGCCGGTCAAGGTCGCCGCCAGGATCAGCGGCAGCACCCCGGCGATCGGAACCGCACGGAACGCCCAGGCGACGAGTGCGAAGGCAGTGGCGCTGGTGGCAACGCGGAACGCGACGAACGACAGCTGGGCCAAGAACACCTCGGCCGGCGTGACCGGTGTGGCGGTCGCCACCCGGTACGCGCCACCGCTTCGGGCCGCGTTGTGCACCGGGCCCGCTGATTCGATGTATGCGGTCTGCATCATCGCCGCGGCGAGCAGGCCGGGCGCGAGGAAGGCGATGTAGCTGGCGCCAGCCAGGTAGTGACTGTGCCGGTGGTCGACGAGCTTGCCCAGGCCGAACCCGAGGCCGGTGAGGAACAGCGCGGGGTTCGCGACGCTGATGACGACCGTGCCGCGCCAGACCCGGCGATAGCGGAGCAGCGCGTAGTAGCTCGCCGCACGGACGCCACTGATCGAAACGTCCATCGCTACTCCACCAGCGAGCGACCGGTGAGCGCCAGGAACACGTCCTCGAGCGTCGCGCAGCGCACCAGGGCGCCGTGTGCGCCCAACCCGCGTTCGTGCGCTCGGGCGAGCGCCCGCTCGCCGTCGTCGACGTAGCACAGCACTCGATCGGGCAGCACTTCTACGCGCTGTGCGATCGCCTCGGCCGCGTCGGCCACCCGCTCACCGGCGGCCGGGTCGACGAACAGTTCGAGCACCTCGCGGGTGACGTGCGTGTCGATGAGCGCACGAGGTGAACCCGCGGTTACCACCCGGCCGTGGTCCATGACGGCCAGCCGGTCGCAGAGTCGCTCCGCCTCGTCCATGTAGTGAGTGGTCAGGATCAGCGTGACGCCGTTCCGTTTGAGCTCGTACAGCCGTTCCCAGAGCAGGTGCCGCGCCTGCGGATCGAGGCCAGTGGTCGGTTCGTCCAGCAGCACCAGGTCCGGTGAGTTGATCAGCGCACGGGCGATGGTGAGCCGCCGCCGCATGCCTCCGGACAGCGCGCGCACCGGTGCGTCCGCCCGGTCGGCGAGCCGGGCAAAGTCGAGCAGCTCACCGGTCCGTCGGCTGATGGCCGCCTTTGTCATCCCGAAGTAGCGGCCATAGATCAGCAGGTTCTCCCGGACCGTGAGCTCTTGATCGAGCAGGTCGTCCTGTGGCACCGACCCGATCCGGGCGCGGATCCGTCTGCCGTCGCGCACCGCGTCCATACCGAGCACGTGCATGGTGCCGTCGGTCGGTGGGGTGACGCAGCCGATCATCCGCATGGTGGACGACTTGCCGGCGCCGTTCGGTCCGAGGAAGCCGAACGCCTCCGCCGGGCGGACATCGAAGTCGATGCCGTCCACCGCGACGAACGGCGTGCCGCCTTTGCCGGCGGGATAAGCCTTCGTCAGCCCGCGAGCGCGCACCGCGCCGTCGCCCGTCGAGGTGAGCGCGCCGAGCGGCGCGGCGTGGCGATCGTGCGGCGGCGGTCCAGGCAGCAGCGTGGGCTCGGGCACGCCGGAAGCGTGGCAGGATTCGTCGGTCACCTCAACTGGTTACTGAAAGAAGCGCACCGAGCTCTGCAATTTCTGGATCTCGGGGCAGCTTGAGTGGCTGCGTCGGCCCATCGCCAACATTTCGATCCGGTTGTGCATGCCGCATCACCGCCAGCGCGCGTCGCTTACTCACACGACAAGCCGACGCCCCGCCACGTTGCATCACGACGCGAAGAAATTGACCCGACCGACACCACGAACTCCGACGGCAAACCACCCGGTCCTGGCTCCCTCCGTCCAACCCAAGATCAACAGCACGGGCACGCCGCGAATATGTGCACACATCACGGAGGCTTCACTAGCCTCGGCGTGTGATCGCGATCGGCAGCCGTCAGCGCAACCAGCCGGCGCCTCCTCACATCGTCTACGAGGCGATCGCCGACCCAGACCGTGATCCAGATCGCCGGTGGCTCGAGCTGCTCGACGATGAGCAGCGTCCTCACCTACTCCGCGCAGATCCCCCGTCGCTCTTGGTCTGGTCGTCGCTGTGGGTGAAGCGGCCAGATGCGATTGTTCAGTTCGACCTGCCGCCCAGCGGCGGTGGCACTGACCTGCGCTGGACCCTGTACGTGGACGAGCCAGCTCCCGAGCAGGCATTGATCGGACACATGCGTAAGCGCATCAACGAGCTGATCAACGCAAACCTGCGCTACACCTTCGGCCAGTAGGAACCGCACGGACACGCCGCTGTACTGCGCGGTCCTGCCGCACGGGTACGTACACGCGGGAGCGACGCTTAACCTCGTTGCAGGGCCTCGGGGAGATAGGGCCCGCCCCGCCAAGCGGACGTGGCTCTCATGAGGTCATGGCGTCGGTAGGCGTATCGACCGGGGCGAGGAAACCGGCCCCGAGGCCCCCGCGACTGTCGAGATGAACCGCACTACGCCGCAGACATGTGCCATCAGTTCGACCGCGAGCGGTCGGTGCGATTCATGCCTCCGGCTGCGCCGCCCGCGGCGAATCCGACAAACGCGCAGGGCAGGCCAATCTCAAGCATCGCAAACCACGCGGTCGGCGCGTGGACAAACAGACCGATGACGAGGCCGACCACGCCGCCTACTGCACCGAGAACGACGGCTCCGACGACGCCCTCCTGAACGCCGTTCGGCAAGGCGAGTAACCACTGCGGCAACCTCACTG
>DATFTS010000686.1:0-6876 GCA_035261645.1 Jatrophihabitans sp.
GCGGCGATGACCTATCGGATCTCCATCGCGCTCGCGCTCGCCTTCGTGGTCGGCGGGATGATCCTGCCTTGGTGCGCGGTGATCATCGCGAACGACCGGCCGGCGAAGAAGCGCGCGCAGCGCATGGGCCAGCGACCGGACCTGCGCACCGAGCGTGCCCTTCCGCCGGGCAAGGACGACCGCACGGTGGATGGCTGAGGCCGCGGGGGAGAATCGAAGCATGAGCACGACGACGCAGGTGCTGGAATCACCGAGCACCTCCGACACCGACACCGGCCCCGAGGTCTTCCACTACGTACGCAAGAACAAGATCGCCGAGAGCGCGGTGACGGGCACACTCGTCGAGGCGCTCTGCGGCGAGGTGTTCCCCGTGACGAAGGCGCCCAAGCCCGGCTCGCCGGTTTGCCCGGCCTGCAAGGAGATCTACGAGGGTTTGCGCGCCTGAGCGTGTCTCGCCACCCGCGCACGTAGCGATATCGCGGGCCGGCGAACCTTCTTAAGACGCTCGGGGGGCACTTCCGAGTCGTCTGTTGGTCCAACTTCCTCCGGCTCGAACTTCTGCCAGCCGCGCGGGTCGAGCACGCGCGGCGTGCGTTGCTTGGCCGGCCAACGCTCCTGGATCGCGGCGTTGAACTCGGCACCGAGCAGCACGCCGAGCGCGAGCACGAAGAAGAACAGCAGCGCAGCGATCGGCGCGGCGAGTGTGACGTAGGCATGGTTCTTGTCCAGCAGGAAGCTGATGTACGTGCGCAGCGCTGTTGAGCCGGCGAGGAAGATCAGCACCGCGAGCGTCGCGCCGGGCAGGCCCCGGTGCCACGGCAGCCGGCGTGGTGGCGCCAGCTTGTAGAACGTCGTCAGCCCGATCATCAGCAGCAGGATGAGGACGGGGTAGTAGCCCAGGTCGATCAACGTCGATCCGACGCTGCGCACGCTCTTCGGCAGGCTGCGGCGCAGCAAGTCAGGGCCCAGCACGAGCATCGGCAGCAGCACCACTCCGAGCACGATCGTGCCGAGGAACAACCACAGCGCGAGCAACCGGCTGCGCACCGGACCGCGCAGATCGCGCATGTCGTAGGCGATCGTGATCGTGTTGACGAACGTTGAGGTTGCCGACGACCCGGCCCACAGCGCCAGTACGAAACCGATGCTGATGATGTCCGCGCGCGAGCCGTGCAGCACCTCATGCAGCGTCGGTGCGATTACTTCACGGACCACTTGGTCGCTGAACGCCTTGCTGAGCGTCTGCTCCACCTTGAGCTCGATCCGATCGACGGTGCCTGGCCCGGTCCACCGCGAGACGTAACCCAAGCTCGCGACAAGCGCGAGAAACAGCGACGGCAGGCTCAGCAGCTGCCAGAACGCCGCTTCAGCGGAAAGACCGAGCACGCGGTCGTGCCAGCCCTTCACCACGGCGCGCCGCAGGAGCGACGGCACCAGGCGCAGGCCGTGCAAGACAGCGCGGGCCGGGTTCACGGCTATCAGTGTGCCCACAGTCTGCCCGCCGCACGGGGAGGGTCGAGTAGTTTGATCGGCCGGTGCCCTGCGGCGTGAGCTGCGGGGCACCGATCACGTCGGTCCCGATGCGAGAAGAGGTGTGCGGCCGTGGCGGCACCGCGCGACGCCGTGAACGCGAACCTGCCACCCCTGCGCAGTTGGCAACGGGCCGCGCTGGAGCTGTACGGCACGGAGCCGAGACGTCGCGACTTCCTGGTCACCGCGACACCTGGTTCGGGCAAGACCACGTTCGCGCTGGCACTGGCGCGCACGCTGGTGGCCGAGCGCATCGTCGACCGGCTGATCGTGGTCTGCCCGACCGACCACCTGCGCACCCAATGGGCCGACGCGGCGGACGCGGCCGGCCTGCCGCTCGACGCCTCGCTCAGCAACGCCGTGGGGCCGGTCCGGCCGGACCTGCGCGGCTACGTCACCACCTATGCCCAGGTGGCGGCCAAGCCCGCGCTGCACGCCGCGCGTTGTACCGCCAAGCGCTCTCTGGTCATCCTGGACGAGGTGCACCACGCCGGCGACGGGCTGTCGTGGGGCGACGCCGCCGCGACCGCGTTCGAGCTCGCAGCGCGCCGGGTCTGCCTCACCGGGACCCCGTTCCGCACCCGGCCCGACGAGCGCATCCCGTTCGTGCGCTACGAAGCGGACACCGACGGCGGCTGGCGTAGCGCGGCGGATTTCACCTACGGCTACCGGGAGGCGCTGCGCGACGGCGTGGTACGGCCGGTCGTGTTCGCCGCCTACACCGGCACGTCCCGTTGGCGGAACAGCGCCGGCGAGGTGATCGCCGCCTCGCTGTCCGACTACAACACCAAGCGCACCGAGGCCACTGCCTGGCGCACAGCCCTGAACCCCAAGGGGCGGTGGGTGCCGCATGTGATCGCCGCCATGGACGAGCGCATCACCCATCTGCGCGCAGGTGGCATCTCCGACGCCGCCGGGCTGGTGCTGGCCAGCGACCAGGACGACGCGCGTGCCTATGCGGCGATCGTCGAGCAGGTGACCGGTGAGGCGCCGGTGGTCATCCTCTCCGACGACCCGAAGGCGAGCGACCGGATCGCCGAGTTCACCCACGGCACCCAGCGCATCGCGGTCTGCGTGCGGATGGTTTCCGAGGGGGTGGACGTGCCGCGAGCGGCGTGTCTGGCCTGGATGACCTCGTACCGAACTCCGCTGTTCTTCGCCCAGGGCGTCGGACGGGTGGTGCGCGCCCGGTCGGCGGGGGAGTCGGCCACCGTCTTCCTGCCCGCGGTGCGCCCACTACTCGCGCTGGCCGCAGAGCTCGAGCAGGAGCGCAACCACGTCATCCCGCCGCCGTCGGCCGTGGGCGAGGATGTCCTGGACGTGGTGCGCGAGGAAGTGGAGCGCCAGCCAGGGGACACCTATGAGGCGGTCGACGCGGAAGCGTCGTTCGCGCACGTCCTGCACGGCGGCCGGGCGGTCGTGGCCGCGCCGCTGACCGACGAGGACGAGGAGTTCCTGGGCCTGCCGGGAATCCTCTCCCCCGAGCAGACGGCGGCCCTGCTGGCCCGCCGGGACGCGGCGGCGCGGCGCCGGGCCGCCGGTGCGGAAATCGAGTCGCCGACTGCCGAGGCGGCCGCCTGGCGGGCTGGAGCGCAACTGCGCCGCGAGGTGAATCGCCTCGTCGGTGTGCTCGCGGCCCGAACCGGCACCGCGCACCCGCAGATTCACGCTCAGCTGCGTCGGGCCGTGCCCGGTCCGGCGTCCGCCGCGGCCGGCGTGGACGTGCTCGAGCGGCGGCGCGACCATCTGATGGAGCTCCTTGGTGGGGCGAGCTGACCGGTGGCAGATCTCACGACTCGCGATATGGGGAATCCGGGCGGGGGTATTGCTCGTTGCAGAAGACGTAACACCGTGGTGACCAGCCTCGGCCATTCCCGGGTTTCCCGGGATTTTTGGGCTCCGGACCCAGATCGGCAGCTCAACCGGAACTGGTTCCCGTCGATGTTGCAGAGAGGTTTCGCTCCCGGGTGTCGCCGCAGTGTTTGGCAATTCGGTGGTTATCTGGACGCGAGAACGTGAACGATGAAGACCCCGTGGGGCGAACGCAGAGAGAGGTGTTGACGTGACCCCGACACTTGCCAGGAGTCCGCTCAGCGCTGCCGACCGGTGTGACCGGTGCGGAGCACAGGCCTACGTCCGCGCAACCATGGAGTCCGGTCTCGACCTGCTGTGGTGTGCGCACCACTTCCGCGAGAATGAGACCCGGCTGCGTGAGATTGCCGTGTCGATCCAGGACGAGTCGGAGCGGCTGGCCAGCGTGCCCGCCACTGCGGCGCTCGAGGAGCGCTGACCCAAGCACTCACAAGCGGCACTGCTGACATATAAGAGACATATACCAACGGCCCCGCCCGGTTGATCCGGGCGGGGCCGCTGCTTTGCCTTAGGCCTTCTGTTGGCCGCAATGTCGGTCGCGGCGGAGCACGTCAGTCCAGGTAGTCCCTCAGGACCTGGCTGCGGGACGGGTGCCGCAGCTTGGACATCGTCTTGGACTCGATCTGGCGGATCCGCTCGCGAGTGACGCCGTAGACCTGGCCGATCTCGTCCAGCGTGCGCGGCTGGCCGTCGGTCAGACCGAAGCGCAACTTCACCACACCGGCCTCGCGTTCCGAGAGCGTCTGCAGCACCGACTGAAGCTGGTCCTGCAGCAGGGTGAACGACACAGCGTCGACGGCGACGACCGCCTCGGAGTCCTCGATAAAGTCGCCCAGCTGGCTGTCGCCCTCGTCACCGATGGTCTGGTCGAGCGAGATCGGCTCGCGGGCGTACTGCTGGATCTCCAGGACCTTGTCCGGAGTGATGTCCATCTCCTTGGCGAGCTCCTCCGGTGTGGGCTCGCGGCCGAGGTCCTGCAGCAGCTCCCGCTGGATGCGGCCGAGCTTGTTGATCACCTCGACCATGTGCACCGGGATGCGGATCGTGCGGGCCTGGTCGGCCATCGCCCGGGTGATCGCCTGCCGGATCCACCAGGTGGCGTACGTGGAGAACTTGTAGCCCTTGGTGTAGTCGAACTTCTCGACGGCGCGGATCAGGCCCAGGTTGCCCTCCTGGATGAGATCCAGGAACGCCATGCCGCGTCCGGTGTAGCGCTTGGCGAGCGAGACGACCAATCGCAGGTTCGCCTCGAGCAGGTGGTTCTTCGCACGCTCGCCGTCGCGGACGATCCATCGCAGGTCGCGACGCATTTGCAGCGCCAGCTTCTCGGCGGCGTCGTCGGCCTGGCGCAGCCGCTCGGCGGCGTAGAGGCCGGCCTCGATCCGCTTTGCGAGATCGACCTCCTCCTCGGCGTTGAGCAGCGCGACCTTGCCGATCTGCTTCAGGTACGCGCGTACCGAGTCTGCCGACGCAGTCATCTCGGCGTCCTTGCGCGCCTGCCGCAGCGCCTCGGACTCCTCCTCCTCGTCCCAGCTGAAGTCAGTGGACTCCGCTTCGCCCTCCTCGACGGCGGCGTCGACCTCAGCTTCCTCGAGCTCGACCTCGGCTTCCTCGAGAACCGGGGTCTCCGCGTCGGCGGTCGCGTTGGCGCCGTCCTTGTCCGCCGTGGCCGGCGCGACCTTGCGGCCTGCGCTCTTGCCGGCCGCCGTCTTCGGCGCGCCCGGCTTCGCGGCGGGTTTGGCCGGTGCGCTCTTCGCAGCCTTCGCCGCGGGACGAACCGACGTTGTGCCGCGCTTTGCCGTACTCGTCGCTGCTACCGGGCGGCTGGTGCGACGGGCGGTGTCGTTGTCGACCGAGGTGTGCTTGCTGGGTGCCACTGATGACCTTTCACCACGTGTGCGCGCGAGCGAGATCTCGAACGCTTCGGTTGCCTCCGCGGAACGCGGGCTGGTGGGGTCGCAGGCCGTCTGTTTGTTGGCTCAAACTTCGAGTCCAGTACGTGCGCAGTTCCCGCGGGCAATTGTACTGCCCGCTGGCGGACGCGCCATCGAGAAGGTGATCGTCACTCGCCGGCGCGCTCGGCGGCCGCCATCGCGGCACCGACGATCCCCGCGTTGTTCAGCAACTGCGCGGGCTCAACCGGGGCGTTCAGCTCGAGCAACGGCACCCACTTTGCGGCGTCCTTGCTGACGCCACCGCCGACGACGAAGAGATCAGGAGTGAACAGCCCCTCGACGTGCCTCATGTAGTGGTTCACCCGCTTCGCCCAGTCCTTGTACGACATGTTCTGCCCCTCTTTGACCGACGCTGCCGCGCGGCTCTCCGCGTCGTGCCCGTCGAGTTCGAGGTGGCCGAGTTCGGTGTTGGGCACGAGGATGCCGTCGATCAAGAGGGCGCTGCCGATGCCGGTGCCGAACGTCAGAAGGATGACGACGCCGGCGACGCCCTTGGCGGCGCCGAACCGTGCCTCCGCGATTCCGGCCGCGTCGGCGTCGTTCAGCACCGTTACGGCGCTCCCGCCGCCGACCGCTTCGGTGAAGACCTTGTCGACGTCGCTGCCGACCCAGGCCGGATCGACGTTGGCCGCCGATCGGGCGACGCCGTGCTTGATGATCGCCGGAAAGGTTGCACCGATCAGGCCGCCGTGCCAGCCGGCCTCGCCGACCAGCTCGGCCACGACGGCGGCTACGGCGGCAGGCGTCGCCGGCTGGGGCGTGCGGATCTTTCGGCGCTCGGTGGCCAGCTGTCCGGTTACGACATCGACGATCGCGCCCTTGATACCGCTGCCTCCGATGTCGATACCGAAGACTTGGTTGGGGAGCGTCCCGTGCCGCGCTGCCGCCGTCATTCCACACTCCTCTGCATGGCGGGTCCAGCGGCGACCTTATCCAAGTTGTGGCTCGTCATGATGCGATGAGCCCATGAGTTCGGCACCGGACTATCTGGCCCAATCGCTCGCTGACCTCGCAGTCGACCTGGCAGAAGGCGCCGCGGCGATTGTGCGCGAGCGCTATCAGGGTCGACATGCCATTGACGTGAAGAGCACCGCCACCGACCTCGTCACCGAAGTCGACCGCGCGGCCGAACGCTGGCTGGTCGAACAGCTGAGCGCCCGCCGTCCCGGCGACGCGGTGCTGGGTGAGGAAGGCGGCGTCCGCGCCGGAACCAACGCGGTGCGATGGTTGCTCGACCCGATCGACGGCACCGTCAACTTTGTTCTGGGCATCCCCCAGTTCGCGGTGTCGGTGGCCGCCGAGGTCGATGGTGTGGTGGTGGCCGGGGCGGTCTGCAACCCTGCGTCGGGCGAGACGTTCCACGCCCGACGCGGAGCGGGGGCCTACCTCGGAGGTCAGCGGCTGCGCGGACCCCGAGACGTCCCGCTTGCCCGAGCGGTGGTGGGCACGGGGTTCGGCTACGACGCGCAGATGCGTGCACGGCAGGCCAAGGTGGTCGCGCCGCTGCTGCCCCGGATCG
>DATFTS010000687.1:0-2069 GCA_035261645.1 Jatrophihabitans sp.
GCGGCAGCTGTCCCGCGACCCGGAGCAGGCGCTCGTCGTTCACGCGCAGGAGGAGCTGGGTGTCGATCCGACGCAGTTGCCGAGCCCGGTCACGGCGGCTGTCTCGTCGTTCGGCTCGTTCAGCATCGGCGCGTTGCTGCCGTTGCTGCCTTATGCGCTCGGCGCCAAGACGGTCTGGATCTCCGGTGTGATTTCGGTGCTCGCGCTGTTCGGCGCCGGTGTTGCGGCGTCCCGGTTCACGTCGCGGTCGTGGTGGTTCTCGGGCGCGCGGCAGTTGGCGCTCGGCGTTCTCGCCGCTGCGGTCACGTACGGGGTCGGCTCGCTGTTCCACGCCGCGGGCGGGTAGGCAGGCAGGGGCGGGAGAGCGGTTGCTCGCGTCCGACTGATGCGGCACAGTCTCTTGTGAGACCGACCGGTCGGTCTGTATGGTCGCGCACATGGCCGACCTGCCCGGTGTCGATCTTGCGACGCTGACGTCATGGCTCGACGGGACCTGTCCAGGGCTGCGCCGGGGCGATTTGGTCGGCGAGGTGATCGCGGGCGGCAAGTCCAACCTCACCTACCGCATCAGCGACGGCCAGAGCGTCTGGGCGCTGCGCCGTCCGCCGCTCGCGCACGTTCTCCCGACCGCGCACGACATGGCACGCGAGTTCCGGGTGATCAGCGCGCTCGCTCCGACGTCGGTGCCGGTGGCGCCGGCCGTTGCGCTCTGCGAAGACCCCGACGTGCTGGGCGCGCCGTTCTATCTGATGCAGTTCGTCGACGGAGTGGTTCTCGACCGCCGCGACGTGCTCGCCCAGCTCGATGGCCGCGACGCGGCACGCAGCTGCGAGCTCGTGATGGACACGCTCGTCGACCTGCACGACGTCGACCCGGCCGCCGTCGGGCTCTCCGACTTCGGCCGGCCCGACGGTTACCTCGCGCGGCAGGTGAAGCGGTGGCACCAGCAGTGGCAGGCGTCGGAGACGCGACCGCTCGAGTCGCTGGGCCGCACCGTCGAACGGCTCACTGACTCGATGCCGGCTCAGTCGGCGCCGGCGATCGTGCACGGCGACTACCGGCTCACCAACGTCATGTTTTCGCCCGGCCTCGAGCGCATCGCCGCCGTCGTCGACTGGGAGATGGCCACCCTCGGCGACCCGCTGGCCGATGTGGGCCTGTTGGTCGTCTACCAGGACTTGGCGCAGCAGGGCGACACGATCATGCCGCAGATGCTGCCCGAGCGCGGCTTCCTGACGGCCGGGCAGATGGTGCGCAGGTACGCGGCGCGCTCCCCGCGCGACCTCAGTCGGCTGTCCTGGTACGTGGGGCTCGGCTACTTCAAGCTCGCCGTGGTCGCCGAGGGCATCCATCGCCGCTACCTCGCGGGCAAGACGGTGGGCGAGGGTTTCGACCACTTCGGCGCAGCGGTGCCGACGCTGCTTGATGCCGCGCTGCACGCGCTGGCCGATCGATAGGAGGACCAACGCGTGGAGTTTGCGTACAGCCGGCGCTCGCAGGAGTTGCAGGACCAGGTGCAGGCCTTTCTCGAGGAGCACGTCTACCCGGCCGAGCACGTGTTCGAGGAGCAGGCGGCAGCCAACCGCGCGGCGGGAACCCCGTTCCGCACGCCGGAGATCATGCACAGCCTGAAGGAGGAAGCGCGCAAGCGGGGGTTGTGGAACCTCTTCCTGCCCGATGGCAAGGACGGCGCCGGGCTGTCTGTGCTCGACTATGCGCCGATTGCCGAGTTGTCCGGCCGGTCGGCGGCGATCGCACCCGAGGCGATGAACTGCGCCGCCCCGGACACCGGGAACATGGAGCTGCTGGCGATGTTCGCCGACGACCAGCAGCGCAAGCAGTGGCTCGAACCTCTACTGGACGGGGAGATCCGCTCCTGCTTCTCCATGACGGAGCCGGATGTCGCTTCGTCTGACGCCACGAACATCGCGTTGACGATCACCGCCGACGGGGACAGCTTCGTCGTCAACGGCCGCAAGTGGTGGTCGACCGGCGCACTGCGACCGGAGTGCAAGATCGCGATCGTGATGGGCGTCAGCGACCCGGACGCCGCGAAGTACGCGCGGCAC
>DATFTS010000688.1:0-2036 GCA_035261645.1 Jatrophihabitans sp.
CTCCACCTGCACCTCGACATCGAGATTGCCGTGTCCGACCCGGTGCAGTGCGTCGACCATGCCGCGCAACGGCGTGCCGATCGAGCGCGCCGAGAGCGACGTCGCGTACCCACCGACGACCAAGGCGGTCACCGCGACCACCACACCGACCGCCAGCACGTTCGTCTTCCCCCGTGGCGCCGTCAGCACCAGCACCAGCCCCACGACCGGCATCCCGCTCGTGAGCACCCAGATCAGCAGCAGCCGCCATCCGACGCCGAAGAACGGCGCCTCCTTGGGCGGCGACGCCGCCAGCGCCAAGCGCGCCACCGGTTGGTTCACCCGGCCGATCACCAAATAGGTGATCCCGGCAGATGCCAGCGCCGCCAGCACGATGCCGCCGCTGATGCCCGAGACGGTCTGCGCATCCTCGCCGACCAGCAGAGCGGACGTCGAGATCACCGCGCCACCGAAGATCCACAGTGCGGCCGCGAGCACCGCCATGTCGCGCGGCATGCGAAGCGCGCGGGCCGCATCGTCGGGCAGCGGCGGCTCACCACGCAGCAACCAGCGCAAGGTGCGGCGCTGAAGGATCGCGCCGAGAGACACACCGACGATGACGGAGAACAGCACCATGACGCCGGTGGTCGTCAGCACCACACGCAGCTGGTGCGCGGACGCGGTCGTGTTCATTGCGGCGATGACGGCGGTGACGATCGCGACGCCGATCAGGTTGATTCCAACACCGAGCACCGCGGTGCCGAGCACCGTCCGGACCACGAACGGCACGTTGGCCGCGATCCGGGAAACCTCTACCGGTTGCACGGGACCGCGGCGCGGCGAACCGTCGCTGTCGTCCTCGTCCACCTAGCTATTTTCGCGCAACACCTTGCGGCGCTGACGCCGCCACTGCTCGAAACGGCTTATCGGTGCGACGCGGCCATCACGTGCCGCCAGTGCGGCGAGCAGGGCGGCGATCTCCTCGCGGGTCGCCGCTCCTCGAACGAGGATCTCTGTGCTCATGTCGGTGGCACGCCGTGCCGCTTGTCGGCGAAGTGCCGCGACTTGCCCACCAGCACCGCGTAGCGACGCACCAACTCGCCGCGCAGCTCGGACGGCTCGATCACCGCGTCGAGTACAAGGTCGGAGGCGAGGCGCAGCAGATCGACGTCCTGCTCGTACTCGGACCGGCGCGCTGCGATGAACTCGGCCTGCTCGTCCGGGTCAGTGATCTCGGCGATCTTGTTGGCGTAGACGGCGTTCACCGCCGCCTGCGGACCCATCACCGCGATCCGCGCAGTCGGCAACGCGATGCACGCGTCAGGCATGAAGCCGGGGCCGGCCATCGCATACAGCCCGGCGCCGTAAGCCTTGCGCACGATCACGGAAACCTGCGGCACCGTGGCCTCGGACACCGCAGTGATCATCTTGGCGCCATGGCGGATGATGCCTTGTCGCTCCACCTCGCTGCCGATCATGAAACCCGGCACGTCCGCCAGATACAGCAGCGGGATGTTGAACGCGTCGCAGAACCAGATGAACCGCGCGCACTTGTCGGCTGAGTCGACGAAGAGCACGCCGCCCTTGACCGCCGAGTTGTTGGCGATCACGCCGACCGGCTGCCCGTCGATGCGGCCCAGGCCCACGATCACCTCGGGCGCGAACAACGGCTTGAGCTCGAAGAACGAGTTGGCATCGACGAGCCCGTCGATGATCTCGTGCATGTCGAACGGCACCGACTCGTCCGCCGGCACGCAGTCGTCGGTGAGGTCGAGCAGCGGCGCCTCGGCGATCTGCTCCGGCGCGGGCTCGCGCCAGCACGTCGGCAGGTAGGAGAAGAACAACCGCGCCTGCTCGATAGCGTCCTCATCGTCCACGGCGAGGTTGTCGCCGCACCCGGAGACGGTCGCGTGCATGCGTGCGCCGCCCATCTCCTCCAGCGTGACTTTCTCGCCGACGACCATCTCGGCCATGCGCGGCGAGCCGAGGTACATGGACGCGTTGCCCTCGACCATGATCACGATGTCGCAGAACGACGGGATGTAGGCGCCACCCGC
>DATFTS010000689.1:0-8665 GCA_035261645.1 Jatrophihabitans sp.
CGGTGATTCGTTACATCGCCTTCGCCTCGCACGTCGCGATCGCATCAATTTCCCGCTGTCGGGACCTTTGGCCGGCTATCAGGGTCATTCGTCACTTCTTCGCCCTTTTCGGCAGGCGATGGGACGGGCGCAAGCCTCCGCACCCCCCGGAGCTATCCCGATGCGTCTATCGCTTTGCCACGCTCGCCGTTCTCGTCGCCCGAGGCTCGTCGCTGCGGTTGCGACCGCTGCCGTCGCGCTGAGTCTGATCGCGAGCGCCTGTGCCGACAGCCGCGGCACGTCGTCGCCCGCGCCGAGCCGATGCGGCGACGAGCAGGTGCTCAACACCGCCGCAGGGCTCATGTGCGTGCACGGCGACGACAGCGAGTTCCGTGTTGCAGCCGGAGGCGACGGGTCCGACGCGCGCGTCCCTCGACTAGCGATCCCTTGTCACGGCGACGGCACGTCGGGCAACCGCATTGCCCTGTACTACGGCTACTTCGCCGGCACGCCGAACAGGATCGCGTCCGTCCGGGGTCAGATCATTTCTGCGATCGAGCAGGCGAACGACATCGTGTTCAAGTCCGCACAGCAGACCGGCAGTAAGCGCTGGCTGCGAGTACTCACCGATTCGTCCTGCACGCCACGAGTTCAGGTTGTGCAGCTGCCGGGCTCCGCCCGCGGCGACTTCGGCAACACGATCAACGCCGCGGAAGCCGCCGGCCTCAACGCGCACGACCGCAAGTACGTGATCTTCGTCGACACGCGTCACTTCTGCGGGCTCGGCTCGCTGTACGACGACGATCAGCCGGGCGTCATGAACATCAACAACGGCGGACCGTCATGGGCCCGGCTCGACAGCGAATGCTGGAGCGGCGCCGCGACAGCGCACGAGATCATGCACATGTTGGGTTCGGTGCAACCCAGTGCGCCGCACTACGACGGCACCGGACACTGCACCGACGACCACGACCTGATGTGCTACCAGAACAGGGGTGGCAAGCGGGTGCGGATCCGTTGTGCCCAGACGAGCGAGGAGAACCGCCTCGACTGCGGTCACGACGACTACTTCAACACCGATCCGGCTTCCGGGAGCTACCTGGCGCGGCACTGGGACACCGCACGTTCGTCCTTCCTCTACGGCGGTGGACCCGCGCAGCCCGCGCCACCCGGTGCGGTGACCGGTGTCAAGGCGACGATGAGCACCCTGACGAGTTCAGTGCTGCGCTGGGCCGCGCCTCGGCACAGCAGGGTGACGAGTTATGTGGTGTCCGCCGACGGGCAGGCCGTGTGGCGCGGCACGGGTACGAGTTGGACCGACAACAGTGCGCAAGCCGGCGCGGGCAACTACGAGGTGCAAGCCACGAATGAGGCTGGCGCCGGCCCCTGGTCGTCCCCGACCCAAGCCGCTCTGCCGCCACCGGCATCGCCGACATCGGTTACCGCCATCGCTGGCCGACCGATCAGCATCGACTGGGACGCCGATTCCCGTCTCGCCAGCGGATACACCGTGTACGGCCTGCCCGGCGGTTCAGCGCCGCACTATCTGAGCACATGGCCGGCCACTGCGCGGGCGGCGAGCGACACCACCTGGCCGTTCCTGCGGCACTGGAGCCGATACCGCGTGTGCGCCTACAACGCCACAACCTCGAGCTGCACCGATCAGCCGGCCACCTAGATCTCAAAGTCTGCGCACGGTGAGCAGCCATTGCTCGATCACGGCTCGCCGCTCGCGAAGCTCGGGCCCGATTCCCCAACGCCAACCGGCGCGCGTGAGGCGGTACTCGGTGGCCTCGTTCACCCACACCGCGGTGAACAGAAATGCACCGCTGCCGGCGACCAGAGCGGTGAGCACCCGCAGGTGGAGGGGCCCGGGCACGAAGAGAACGACCGCCAGCACCGGCAACACGGCGATCGTCAGGATGCGCGTCAGATGACGAAGGATCCAGGTCGTGCAGGTGGCGTCGTACAGCACCCACGTGCGGTTGCGATCGGGCAGTGGACCCCAGAACGCGTACCAGAGCCACCGCGCGGGATTCGGCCGCACCCGAGGGCTGGGCTCGATGCCGAGCGAGCGGGCGGCCTCCTCCCAGGCGCGCGTGCTTGTTCTCATCTTCCGCGGACACCGCCTTTCGCGGGCATCGGCGGGCGCGGGTCGGCCCAGCGCGCCGCTGAAGGCCACCTCAGCGGCATGACCACACAGTGCCCAGCGTGCGCGCGGTGAAGGGATCTATCAACACCGCTGAACATCCCACACGCGGTCACACCGGGGTCGTTTATGCCGGGAATGTCGCGCTCTCGGGGTGAAGCCGGGCGGTGCTCCAGAGGCCGATGATGAGGGCTGAGGCCTGCCATGAACATCATGGCCTGCAATGCGGTCACGACGGCGTGATCGCACTCGCTCTCGGTCGAGGTTCTGACATCCGAATCGGAAGGAGCGAGACCGTGGCGGTTGTACTGAACGCAGCAGGCTACGCGCACGCAACGGACCTGGTGGGCAGCGGCGACTGCGTCGTCGATGAGCGCGACGATTGGAGTGAGCACCAGCCGTCGGCTCAGCAGCAAAATGACTTCATTCGAGCGCACGGATTTCGCGAATACGGTCGATGGCACCTGGGCATCGACGACGAGATGGGTGAGGAGACGAAGGGTCGTTACAAGTTCCCGTACGGCGACCTGGCCAAGGTCCATCGATGCGCGGTACTCGCAGCTGAGGCCCGAGCCGGACAGCGGAAGTACTTCGACATCGAACGGGCCGCCGCGCACCTGCACGGAATGCTGGACGCGGTCAGGCAATGATCGGCGTGACGCGAGGTACGGTCAGATGGGAACGTCTCCGACCCGGGGGGTGCCGAGGTGAGTGCACACGCATCGGTGTCACACGAGCCAGCTGGCCCGATCATGTTCGTTCGCTACGCGTTCCCGCCGAACTACCACGGCTCCTGCGGGCCGCCGGATTCGCAGGCACTGTTCGAGTACGGCGCGTCCGGAGTCGTTGACGAGGGCCTTCGAAACCTTGCTCGGCAATTTTCCGGTGCCTGGCCGTACCTGCGGCTGATCGCGTCGGCGAGCGGGGTCGGTGACCCATTGGACCGCCGGGTGGTCGAGGCCTACTGGGTGGGCAACCGGCTGCTGGAGCGGGTGGGCGTTCGTCGACTGGCCGACTCGATGGACGAGCGGTTCCGGGTGCTGACCGGTCGGCAGTTCGGACACCTGGCCGAAACGGCGATCGAGGGTGGCGTCCCGCACCACAGCTATCACGTCCTGTGCGTCTATCCGTGGGTCGGGTTGCTCGGTGACGACCGCCGTCACGAGCAGGCGCTGACGGTGCTCGAGCGGTGCAGGATCCGGTGGGGTCTGATCCGCGGCGTCGAGCCGGATCGGCTGCTGGTCGAGTCGCAGCCGTTGCAGTTCGATCGTGGACGGCTGTTCCTGGGCCCGGCACGCCTCGAGACCGTCGAACGCAGCTTGAACGGCGTCGGCCTGGTGCCAGAGGTGCAGGTGGGCGATTGGGTTTCGATGCACTGGGAGTGGGTTTGTGATCGGCTATCGCCACAGCAGTTGGCGTCGCTGCGGCACTACACCCGCCGGCACTTGGAGATCGTCAACGATCGGCTCGAGCACCCCGGAGCGCTCACCGCGCTGGCGTGAGCCGAATCGGCTCCGCCCGGCGTGCGGCTTCGACCGGTAATACCCACGCACGAGCGAACCCCCAGGTCACCGGCGCACCGACGGCTAGGCGGGGTGGCCCGGGTAGCTGAGCGTGCACGGCGCCGATGTCGGTCTCGAACTGGTAGTCGGTGTGGGCGCCGCGAAACGCCGAGACGACCACGCGACCCGGTACCTCGCCTGGCACGACGACCCAGTCGGGTCGCAACAGCACGCGCGCGACGACCGGATCGGGCCCGAGGCGCAGACCACCCCCGGCAACGATCATCGGCCCGCTGCCGAGGTCGACCGACACCTGCGCAGGACCGGCGGCGGCCACCGTGGCCGTTACTACGGTGAACGCGCCCGTGAGTTCGGCTGCCGCGGCGCTGACGGGTTCGGCGTACACGAGTTCCGGTACGCCGACCTGAACCATTCGACCGTCTACCAGCACAGCGACGCGGTCGGCGAGGGCGAGCGCCTCGCTCGCATCGTGTGTCGCGTACAGCGCTGCCGCACCGGTTTCCGCACGACGATCCCGGACGCTCGCCTGGAACGCCGCGCGCAGGTGCGTGTCCAGGTGTGCTGTGGGCTCGTCGAGCAGGAACGCGACGGGGCTGCGCGCGAGTGCACGAGCCAGCCCGACCCGTTGCTGTTGTCCACCGGACAGTTCGCCCGGGCGACGGTCGGCGAGATGTCCGATGCCCAGCCGCTCGAGCAACTGCTGGGCTTGCGCGTTGGAGTCGCGGCGGGAGTGCCGCGCCCGGCGCAGCGGATATGCCACGGTGTCGAGCGCGGTCAGGTGCGGCCACAGCGCGATGTTCTGGAACACCAGGCCGATGTCGCGCCGTTCGGCCGGGTCGCAGCGTTGCCGCGTCGCCACGCACCGCCCGGACAGCCACACCTCGCCCCGCGCCGGTGGCACCAGGCCGGCGATGGCGTGCAGGAGTGTCGACTTGCCGGATCCGGACGCGCCCAGCACCGCGACGAGCTCACCACGCGCGACGGTCAGCGTGACAGCTTCGAGCGCCGGCGTGCGTCCGTAGTTGACCGACAGTTCGCGGCACTCGACCGCGGGCGGCTCACCGGGCATCGGCGACCTCCACGGCAGACCACACCGGCTGCGAGGCGGCTCGCCGCCGTCGTGCCAGCACCATCGCCAGCCAGGCCGGAACTGCGGCAACCAGCAACATGGCCGTCAGCACTACCGACAAGGCTGCTGTCGTTGGGACCTCCCCGAGCTCCTGGCTGTTCAGCACCGCAACAGCGAGGGTCTCGTTTCCGGTCGAATACAGCAGGCTGGACATCGTCACCTCATGCAGCGCCGAGACGAACACCAGCAGCCCTGCGCCGACCAGCGCGGGGGTGAGGGCAGGCAGCCAGATCGTGCGCGCCGTGGCCAACGGCCCCGCGCCGCTGGTGTGGGCGGCACGCGACTCGTCCGGCGGGACGCGGTCGACCGCACCCGAGAGCGTGCGGTGCGCCAGTGCCCAGAACTTCGCCAGGTAGGCCAGGAGGATCAGGGCGAGCGTGCCACCGATGCGCCGGTCATAGGCGATCAGCAGTCCAACTGCGAGCGCGGACCCGGGGATCGCGAACGGCGCAATCACCACCGTGCCCAGCAGCCGGCCCCATCCGCGTCGTCCAAGCGCGGCGGCGCTCACCCCGAGAACCGTCAGGATCAGGGCTGCAAGAGCAGCGAGTTCCAAGCTGTGCCCGATCGCCGCACGAGTAGGGGCGTCCAGCGCGGCGCGGAAGTTGTCGAGGGTCCAGTTGCTCGGCGTCGGCGCACGACCGACCGCTCGCGTCACCGCGGCCAGCACGATCGCGGCCGTCGGGACAAGCGCCACCACCACGCAGTAGGCGCCGATGACGCAGGCGACCAGCATGCCGGGAGGGCCCCGCCGGGAGGGCCCCGCCGGGCCGGCTGGGGAGGGGGCCGGCGCGGTGCGCAGCCGGGGAGCCAGCAGGACGTCGGACGGAAGCACGACGAGCGCGACCAGCACAACCAAGGCCAGCGACAGCACCACCGCGTCCGTGAACAAGGCCGGGTCGCTGCCCAGCGCGAGGTCGGCGTAGACCCTTGTTGTCATCGTTTGGTAGCCGGCCGGCGTGCCGAGCACTTGCGGCACCGCGAAGCTCTCCAGCGCGGCAACCGCGGTGATCACCACCTCGGCGGCCAGCACCGGGCGCAGCATCGGAAGCGTCACCGTGCGGGTGCAGGCCCACCAGCCCGCGCCGCTGACACGTGCCGCCTGCTCGAGCTGTGGTTGGGCGCGAACAGCGAGTGCTGCGCTGCTGATCAGGAAGCAGAGTGGCACCGCGTCGACCACGAGTACCACGACAACCCCCACCGCCCCGTTGAGGCCCGCCCAGTGGGCGCCGAGCAACTGCTGGCTGAATCCGCCGCGTCCGTACGCCTGCGACCAGCTGTAACCGAGCACGAACTGCGGCACGAGTAGCGGCAGGACGATCAGCAGCCGCAGTAGCCCCCGGCACGGCACGTCCGGTCGGCGTAGCACCAGCGCGAGGCCGGTGCCCACGGGAACGGCAACCGCCGGGACGAGCACGGCGAGCTCTCCGGAATGCGCCGCGGCCGAGCCGAAACCCGGCGAGTGCAGCACGCGGGTGAGCGCCGCGCTGCCACCGGCTGGTACCACTCGGCCGAGCTCGACGAGCGGGACGACGACGACAGCCACTGCCAGCACCGTCAAGGCGACGGCCGCCGCCGTGCTGCCCGCTCGCTCGCGCATCAGCCGTAGATGCTCGAGTACTCGGCCAGCAGGCGCTTGTACTGGCTGAACAGACTCGGCCAGTCGGGGACGGCGACGCGGGCGCCGGCCGGGATAGGCGGCCCGCCGAGACGTGGCAGGACCGGATAGGTGCCGTTGCGGGCCAGGACGCGCTGACCGGTCGTGCTCGCGACGAACGATGCGAACGAGGCAGCCAGTGTCGACCGGTGCGGCTTCGTCGTGATGCCGATGGGTGCGTAGACGGCGACGCCCCCCGGTCGGGGCCACACCACCTGGATGGGAGAGCCCTTCTTCTGGTCCGCATACGCAGCGTTGGCCAGCGTCACGCCCACCGCATACGTCCCTTGCTCCACGCCGGTGAGCGCGTCGGCCGGCGTGTCGACCTGCACCGCGCCGTTACGTTTCAGGCTGCGGTAGTAGTTCATGCCGTAGTTCGGGGCCGACGCGAAATAACCCATGAGACCCAGCGCTGACGCGGCGAAGGTCGGGCTGGGAATCGCGATGGGGCCATGGAAGCGGCTCGCCGTCAGGTCCATCCAGGTGGCAGGTGCCGGCTGGCCGCTACGGACGACGACCACCACGTACAACACGTCGACGCCGGCGAAGTGCGGCGTGCGATACGCGGCGGGGATGGCGGCCGCATTGGGCGGTTGCCAGCTCGCCAGCAGGCCCTGCTCGTCGTAGCCGTGCATCGTCAACGGGTCGCAAGCCCAGATGACATCTGCGCGAATCCCGCCGGACCTCGTATCAGCGCTCACCCGGGCGTTGAGCTGCCCGGTAGGGGCACGGAACACCTTCACCGCCGTCCCCGGATGCGTGGCCCGGAATGCGGTGACCACCGCTTGTTCGACGTTGGCGCTCGCGCAGGTGTACAGCGTCAAAGCGGGCGACGCGGCCGATGTCGAACTGGTCGCACAAGCCGGGACCGACGCGATGAGCAACGTCGCCAGAACTGCACGGCACCACCTACGACTGCGCCGGACGTGGTGGGTTGCCGTCTGCATGAGGGTTCACCCTTCCCCGCAACTTCCGATGTACTCCCGTTCCAGGAATCAGGCAATAGCCGACCCTCGGATGCGGGCCTCAGGATGTTGTCCCCTCGTACCGTCGAGTAGGGCTTCCTTACCAATTAGTAGGACGTCAAAGTATGTTGGTGCCGGTGATGTCTAATACTTCGTTGTTGCGAGCAGCCGAGGGCTCTCGGCTGCTCGGCATCGGGTCGGCCCAGCCCGATCGGGCGGTGTCCGCCGCAGATCTCGGGCGGCCGTTCGGCAAACCGGCCGCATGGATCAACGCGCGAACAGGAATCCGCAGTCTGCGTCGTGTTCGGGCCCGAGCGGACCTCTTCGCGCTGGCCCACACGGCGGCAGTCCGCGCGTTGGACGACGCGAACTGCACGTCAGCCGGGATCGACCTGGTCATTGCCGCCAGTTGTTCGGTAAGCGGGGGAACGAAAGAGCTGGCCCGATCGATCGCCCACGGCGTAGGCGTGCGCGGTGGCCATCTGGATCTCAACGCCGCATGCAGCGGTTTCTGCTACGCGCTGGGCGTCGCCGACGGGTTGATCCGCACCGGTGCGGCACGCTACGTGTTGATCGTCGCCGCGGAGGCAATGAGCAGCATCGTCGATGAGGCTGATCTTGGGACCTCGATCATCTTTGCCGACGGCGCCGGCGCTGCCGTCATCGGACCGAGCGTGCCGGCGGAGTCCGGGATCGGCCCGACGGTGTGGGGCAGTGACGGTGCCGGGGCCGGGCTGATCGAGTTCGAATCGACCGGACGGTACCTGCGCATGCAGGGGCAGGAAGTGTTCCGGTGGGCGGTCGATACCGTGCCTGGGATCGCCTCGGCTGCGTGCGACCGGGCCGGCGTCGAGTTGCGAGACCTCGACGTCTTGGTGCCGCATCAAGCGAATCTGCGCATCATCGACGCCGTGCGGCGGCGCTTGGACCTTCGCGACGACGTCGTTGTGGCCACTGACATCACCGAGTCCGGCAATACGTCGGCCGCATCGGTGCCGATTGCCCTGGACAAGCTGCGACGCTGCGGCGCGGTGCGGCCAGGCAACCTGGCGTTGCTTCTCGGCTTCGGTGCGGGACTGGCCCACGCTGCACAGGTCGTTCGGCTTCCCTGACTGCTCGCCCGCCGGTCTAACTGGTTGGCGTCGTCCGTGCGCCGTAGTTGCGGGCTTCGATGGCCTTGACCGTGTTTCGCAAGGCCTTCGCCAGGGCGTTCTTGCCGATGGTCCCCGTCACGATCCCGAGCAAGCGTCCCTTGAGGTTCTT
>DATFTS010000690.1:0-2590 GCA_035261645.1 Jatrophihabitans sp.
TGTCCCGGGACGTAGCCGCGGGC
Source organism: Jatrophihabitans sp. (assembly GCA_035261645.1). Classification (GTDB taxonomy): domain Bacteria; phylum Actinomycetota; class Actinomycetes; order Mycobacteriales; family Jatrophihabitantaceae; genus Jatrophihabitans. The sequence continues at coordinate 24 of DATFTS010000690.1, forward strand.
TGTACGCGGCTACCACCGTGGCGCCGCCCGCGCGGGTGGAGTCGAGAAACACCTTGCCACCGCGCTCGTCGCGGACGAAGGCAGTGGTTGCGAGGGACGGGTCGAGACCTTCCGCCCGGACTGCGAGCGCTCGAGTCGCGGCCGCGGCCTCCTCGGCGCTGGCCGATCGGATAGGGACGAACACGTGCACGCCCTTCGCCCCACTGGTCTTCACCTGTCCGGCGAGGCCGGCCTCCGTCAACGCCGCACGCACCAGGTTTGCCGCGCGTGCCGCAAGATCGAACGCGTCACCTGCCGGCGGGTCGATGTCGAGGACGAGATGCGTCGGACGATCCCACTCGTCCACCCGGAACAGCGTCGGGTGGTACTCGACCGCGCGCTGGTTGGCGAACCACAGCAGCGTCCGCCGGTCGTTGCACAGCGCATACGCGACGTCGCGCTTCGATCGCTCGGCCCACATCGACACGGTGCGCACCCAGTCGGGCGTGTACTTCGGGATGTTCTTCTGCATGAACGGCGCCTGGCCGCGCAGGACGCGCACCACCGACAGCGGCCGGTCGGCCAGTTGGGTCACCATTGGTGGGCTCAGCGCGTCCAGGTAGTCGACGAGGTCGCGCTTGGTGGCGTCGGCGCCGTCGAAGAGTGACTGATCCAGATTGGTGAGCTCGACGTCGGCCCGCACCTCGTCCGTGCCCATCCGCCTATCGTGCACCCGCCGCCGACTCTTCACCTCCGGCGGCTCCTCACCCCGCCGGCGACTCCTCACAGATCAAGAGACGGTCTGCGTCGATATACAACCGGATCGGTCTGTCGATCAGAGCCCGATATTCACAGGCACCCCGACCGCCCTGTCAACTGTGCGCCGTTCCAGCGCGTGTCTGTGGATACCACCACAGATCAAGAGCAGGTATGAGTCGATATTCGACCAAACTCGTCTCTTGATCACCAAAAGAGCCGGGGCGGAGTCGCGGCAGAAAGGACGGGCGGACGGCTGCACGCGAACCGTCGTCGCCGGCCCTCGCTAGGGTTTGTCTATGCCGCGCCCCGACGGTCGTGCCAACGACCAGTTGCGTCCCGTCACCATCACCCGAAACTGGCAGGCCTACGCCGAGGGCTCCGCGCTCGTCGAGTTCGGCGAGACGAAGGTGCTCTGTGCAGCATCGGTGCAGCAGGGCGTGCCGCGCTGGCGCAAGGGCAGCGGACTGGGCTGGGTGACAGCGGAGTACTCGATGCTTCCGCGAGCGACACTGACGCGCAGCGACCGGGAGTCGGTGCGGGGCAAGATCGGTGGCCGCACCCACGAGATCTCCCGGCTGATCGGTCGTTCGCTGCGCGCCGCGATCGATCTCGCCGCGCTCGGCGAGAACTCGATCGCAATCGACTGCGACGTGCTGCAGGCCGACGGAGGCACCCGCACTGCCGCGATCACCGGCGCCTACGTGGCCCTCGCCGACGCCGTCTCCTGGCTGCGCGAGCGGAACGCGCTGGCCAACCCCGAGCCGCTGCGCAACTCCGTCGCCGCAGTGTCGGTGGGGATCATCGACGGCGAGCCGCGGCTCGACCTCATGTACGAGGAGGACGTGCGCGCCGAGACCGACATGAACGTCGTCATGACCGGCGCGGGTGGGTTCGTCGAGGTGCAGGGCACCGCCGAGGGCAGCCCGTTCCGCCGCGACGAGTTGGACGCCATGCTCGATCTCGCCGTGAAGGGATGCGCCGACCTGGCCCGCATGCAGGCGGAGGCGCTGGAGCGTTGAGGATCCTGCTCGCGAGCCGCAATCGCAAGAAGCTGGACGAGCTGAACCGCATCCTTTCGCCGGCGTTGCCCGACATCGAGGTCATCGGGCTCGACGACGTCGACCCCTATCCAGAGCTGCCGGAGACCGGTGCGACCTTTGCCGACAACGCGCTGATCAAGGCCCGTGAGGGACACCGGCAAACGGGCCTGGCCGCGGTGGCCGACGACTCCGGCCTGACCGTCGACGCGCTCAACGGCATGCCGGGCGTGCTGTCCGCCCGCTGGGCCGGCGGGCACGGCGACGACGAGGCGAACCTCCGCCTCGTCCTCGACCAGGTGGGCGACGTTCCCGACGAGCGGCTTGGCGCTGCGTTCGTCTGTGCGGTCGCTTACGTCGACGATGAGCGCGAGATCGTCACCGAAGGTCGGATGCCGGGACGCTTGGTTCGCACTCCGCGCGGCACGAACGGTTTCGGCTACGACCCGATCTTCCAGCCCGATGGGTTCGACCGCACGAGCGCGGAGCTTTCGAGCGAGCAGAAGGACGCGATCAGCCACCGCGGGCAGGCGCTGCGGGCGCTCGCCAAGAGGCTCTCCGCTGGCTCGAGCTGAGGCACCACTTCGAGTTGAGGCGTGCCCGATTAGGGGCTAGCGTCTGCGCAACATACCTCCGGGTTTGGTGGGTTTCACGTCCTTCCGGATCCTGCGCGCGCAGCGGAGAGGAAGCCATGACCGAGATGCGTGGCCGCCGTGCCTGACCCTGCGCGGCGCCGAGCGCAGGCGGGCCCCCATTCGGACGGGGCGCCGGCCGAGCCCCGTGGACCAGGAC
>DATFTS010000691.1:0-2073 GCA_035261645.1 Jatrophihabitans sp.
ATCCAGCTGGATGAGAAGGCGGCGCGTCGCGCAGCGCGAGCCCTGCACGATCTCGCCGGCAACCTGGGCCTGCGCTCGTCGACGGTGGACGTGCCCAACGGCGACCCGCTCGCCCGGTTCGCCGCCGCCGCCGCGTTCGGGGAGTACACCGCCGCCTACTTGGCGCTGGGGCTCGGGCTGGACCCCGGCTCGTCAGGTCCCGCCGAGCGAGCCCATTGATGCGCTCGGGGCAGGGGCCGTCGCACGCCATCGTGGGACGGGCCGGTTGAGCGCGGCCAGCGGCTCCAAGGCGATCTTCGCCGCGCTTGGCGCGAATCTCGGCATTGCGCTGATCAAGTTCATCGCGTTCGCGATCACCGGGTCGTCGTCTCTGCTCGCCGAAGGCGTGCACTCGGTAGTGGACTCAGGCAACCAGGGCCTGCTGCTGCGCGGCGGGCGTTCCGCGCGCAGGCGCGCGACCCCTGAGCACCCGTTCGGTTTCGGGCGTGATCGATACGTCTACGGCTTCCTCGTCGCGCTGATGCTCTTCTCCGCGGGTGGGCTGTTCGCGCTCTACGAAGGCATCGAGAAGATCCGCCACCCGCACCATCTTGATCAGCCGATCGTGGCGATCGTCGTGCTCGTCGTCGCCATCGGCCTCGAGTCGTTCTCGCTGCGCACAGCCATCAAGGAGTCACGCCACCTCAAGGGCGAGGACAGCTGGGTCGGCTTCATCCGGCATGCGAAGAACCCGGAGCTTCCGGTCGTCCTGCTCGAGGATGTGGCCGCGCTGATCGGTCTGATGTTCGCGCTGATCGGCGTCGGCATCGCCAGCCTCGCGCACGAGCCCATCTGGGACGGCATCGGGACGTGCGCCATCGGCGCGCTGCTGATCGTCGTCGCAGTCGTGCTCGTGATCGAGACGAAGAGCCTTCTCGTCGGTGAGTCGGCCGCGCCGAGCGTCCTGGCGAAGATCGAGGAGGGTCTCGTCGGGCCTGGCGTCGATCGGGTGATCCACTTGCGAACGATGCACCTGGGCCCGGACGAGCTCTTGGTCGGTGCGAAGTTGGCCATGCCCGCCGGTTCAACGTTGCCGGACATCGCCGCTGCCATCGACGACGCCGAGCGCCGGGTTCGGGCCGTCGTCCCGGCTGCGCGGGTGATTTACCTGGAGCCGGACCTCGATCGCAGCGCGGGCGGCTGACGGTACCTACGATCGAGCGATGCCGACCCCGGACGTTTTCGCGCTCGACGGCGTGCTGCGTCGCTACAACTGGGGCTCGCCGACCGCCATCCCGCGGCTGCTCGGCATGGAGCCGGACGGCCGGCCGGTGGCCGAGCTCTGGTTCGGAGCGCACCCGGACGACCCGGCGTTCGCTCCGGCGCACGGCTCGACGCTCGACCAGCTGATCGCCGCCGAGCCACAGCGGCTGCTCGGCGCAGAGGTCGTCGAGCGGTTCGGGCCACGGCTGCCGTACCTGCTCAAAGTGCTTGCCGCTGACAAGGCCCTCTCCATCCAGGTGCACCCCAACCGCGAGCAGGCACGTGAAGGGTTCGCGCGCGAGGACGCGGCGGGCATCCCGCGCGACGCGCCCGAGCGCAACTACCGCGACGACAACCACAAGCCGGAACTGCTGTGCGCGCTGACCCCGTTCGATGCGCTGTGTGGCTTCCGTCCCGTCGCCGAGACGCAGCAGTTGCTCGCATCGCTGGACGTCGCGGAGCTCGCGTTCGTCGCCGACGCGCTGCGCGGGCCCGATCCGCTTCGTGCTGCGTTCACGGCATTGCTGACGCACCCCGACCCGGCTCCGATCGTGGCTGCCGTGCGTGCCCGCGTGGCGGACGCTACCGACGGCCCGGCCTATGCGGCGCGCCTGGCCGCGCAGGACGCGCCGGATGACGTCGGCGTGGCGCTGACCTTGCTGCTCAACTACGTCCGGCTCGAACCCGGTGAGGCGATCTTCCTCGGCGCGGGCAATGTGCACGCCTACCTGCGTGGGACAGGCGTCGAGATCATGGCCAACAGCGACAACGTGTTGCGGTGCGGGCTCACGTCAAAGCACGTCGACGTGCCTGAGCTGTTGAAGATCACGG
>DATFTS010000692.1:0-6459 GCA_035261645.1 Jatrophihabitans sp.
CATCAGTACGACACGACAGCCCACCGATGTGTGAGGTGACCCGCCAACCTCACATTGAGCTCGGCCGTCTTGTCGAACTGCTGGAACGAACTACCTGCACCTCACCACCCGCCAGCGACGACGAGCCAGGAGGCCCCATGACCACCCCGATACCGACAGCGTCGTTTGCCGAACCCGCGAGCGAGCAGCGCCTGCAGCGGGCGGCCGCCGCGCTGACGGCGCACGGTTTCACCGTCGAGATCCTCGACGACGCCGCCGCGGCACGCACCCGCATCAAGGACCTGGTTCCCGAGGGCGCCAGCGTGTTCACGGGGGCCAGCGAGACCCTCCGCCTGTCCGGCATCGAGGAGGACCTCAACGCCAGCGGGCGCTACGACGCCGTCAGGTCACGCGGCCAGGCCATGGACCGCGCCACTCAACTTGCCGAGATCTGGCGGCTGATATCCACCCCCGAGGTCATCGTGGGCAGCGTCCACGCAGTCACCGAAACCGGCTCTCTGGTGATCGCCTCGGCCAGCGGCAGCCAACTTCCCGCATTCGCCGGCGGCTCCCTCCGCGCGATCTGGGTTGTCGGAGCGCAGAAGGTGGTCCCCGATCTGGAAACCGCGCTGCGCCGCGTCGAAGATCACTGCCTCCCACTGGAAAGCGACCGCGCCATGAAGGTCTACGGGCAGCCCAGTGCAATCAACCGCCTGCTCGTTCTCAACGCGGAACCCGACTCCGGCCGCGGTGTCGTCCTGTTGCTGCGCGAAGCCATCGGATTTTGAAATCACGGTGATGTGATCGTCCGTCGGGCTCCCCAGAGCCGGCTTGCCTGAGAGTGCGGTTCACCCTTCGTTACCCGCTCTGTAACTCGTCCGTTATTCTTCCGGAGCGCCACCAAAGACCGGGGTGGCGTGACGCCGGTCCGCCGAATCCCGTCCGCCGACGTCCTTTCGAGTTTCAAACTCTTGGACGGGGCGGGGGAACCACCCGGCCTTGCTGGGTATCCGTGTCCGACGCGTTCAGCGCGCCGGCCGGTGGGGTGTAGTCGCAGGCATGTGGCAGGGCACCGATCGCCCTAACCCGACAGCTAACTCCGTAGGCGGCAGATCGGAGGTTCCCTCATGTCTCATACCCGATATCAGGGGCGGCATCGCACGCCCAGGACGGGTGGTCGCGTCGCTCGCGGCGCGGCGGTGACGGTCGGCGCGACCGTCGTCGGTGTACTGGCCTCGACACAGGCAGCACATGCAGCCGGGACGCACGACTGGTCCGGGGTTGCGCGCTGCGAGTCGAGCGGCAACTGGAGCATCAACACGGGTAACGGCTTCTTCGGTGGTCTGCAGTTCACGCAGAGCACGTGGGACGCGTACGGCGGCCAGCGCTTCGCCGCACGGGCCGACTTGGCCAGCAAAGCCGCGCAGATCACGGTGGCCGAGCGGGTGTTGGTTGGCCAGGGCATCGGCGCCTGGCCCGTCTGTGGCCGTTTCCTCACCGGTGGCACGACCCCCGGCGCGGTGACCCACGCCGCGCCGTCGCACCCGGTCCAGCATCATCGCGCTGCGACCGGGCATCAGCTCGCTGCGAACCAGCGTGTTGTGCACACGCCGAGGGCCCACGGCACCTACCGGGTGCAGCCCGGGAACACCCTTTCGGGTATCGCGGGGGCTCACCACGTCGCAGGTGGCTGGCGCACGCTGGCTGAGCTCAATCGGTCCACCGTGCCCAATCCGGACCTCATCTTCCCGGGCCAGATCATTCGCCTGTAGGGGTCACCGCATCAAGGCCGGCCCGGCCATGGCGTGCTGAGCGTCGTGGCCGGGCCGGTAGTCATTACGGTGTCGGCATGGAGCGCCGGATCAACGGAGTCGTAGTCCATTTTGTTGAGCACGGCGCCGGTGTGCCGCTGGTGGGTTTGCACGGAGCCGGTGTTGACCACCGTGAGATCGAGGCGGCGGTCGAGGCCATCGTTCCCGGCACCGGATACCGGCGGATCTACCCGGACTTGCCGGGGATGGGTCGCTCGAGCGGCGACGGCCTGACCTGCAACGACGATGTGGTGCAGCTGCTCGCCGATCTCATTGCCGATCTCGCCGAGGGCCCGGCGCTGCTGCTCGGCCATTCTTACGGCGCCTACCTGGCTCGTGGTGTCGCCGCACAGCGACCAGATCTGGTGCTCGGCTTGGCGTTGATATGCCCGGTCGGGGAGGGGTCAGGAAACCTGCCCCGCCACGGCGCCGTTCGCCAGGACGCCGACACCTACGACGAACTCGAACCCGCGCAGCGGCCCGGCTTCGATGAGTATTTCGTGGTGCGCACGGCCGCGACCGCGCGCCGCTACCGGGACCACGTCGTGCCGGGCACGACACTCGTCGACCAGACTGCGCTTGAGCGGATTTTCTCCGCATGGACGGTCGACGCGGGGTCGTTCACCTTCTCGGGGCCGACCTTGATCGCGGCAGGCCGACGCGACTCCGTCGTCGGATACACCGACGCCACGGACCTGCTCGAACGCTACCCGCACGCCACCCTCGCGGTAGTCGAGGACGCCGGCCACGCGCTCATTCACGAGCGTCCCGAGTTGCTCGCCGCATTGTTCGGCGACTGGCTCGCTCGAGCTCGCCCGTACGACTAGTGAGCGTCCTGCTGGGAGTTGTCGCTCGTCTGCAGGTGCACGTCAGTTGCTCGGTTTCAATTCGGCGAGTCGGTGTCGAAGGAAGCGCCGCTCAGGATCGGTCTGCGCCAGATCCAGCGCCCGCTGGTAGGCGCGGCGCGCGTCGCTGTAGCGGCCGGCGCGGCGCAGCAGGTCGGCGTGCGTCGAGTGGAAGTAGCGGTAATGCGCGAGTTCGAGGGTGTCGAGGATGGCCAGTCCCGCCTCGGGCCCGTGGATCTCGGCGATAGCGACGGCTCGGTTCATCTCGACCACCGGCGATCCGGTTTGTCGAGCAAGAGTCTCGTAGAGCGCCGCGATCTGTGGCCAGTCGCGCGGCCGGCGCGTGTGCAGCTCGGCGATGGCTGCCTGCACAACGTACGGCCCGGGGCGTCCGCGGGTCAGCGCGGCCAGCAGGATCTGGCGCCCTTCCACGATGTGCTGTTCGTGCCACAGGGTGCGGTCCTGGTCGTCGAGGGGGACGACCTGACCGTCGCGGATCCGGGCGGGCCGACGCGCGTCGTGCAAGAGCATGAGCGCGAGCAGCGCGAGGGCCTCGCCCTCGTCGGGCATGAGCTCGGCCAGCCCTCGCCCCAGTTGAATCGCCTCGGCGGCCAGGTCTACTCGACCGCCGCCCCAGCCTTCGTTAAAGATCAGGTAGACGACGGCGAGGACGGCAGCGAGCCGGTCGGGGAGTTGGTGATCGGGCGGCACGGCGAAGGGGATCCGGGCGTCGCGAATCTTGTGCTTGGCTCGGGTCAGTCGCTTGCTCATCGTCTCGAACGGGACGAGAAAGGCGAGTGCGATCTCCTCGGTCGAGAGGCCGCCGAGGGCGCGTAGGGTCAGCGCGACCTGCGCGTCGAGGGCGAGCGCTGGGTGGCAGCAGGTGAAGATCAGCTCCAGACGTTCGTCGCGAATCGTCGCGGTCGTCGCGTGGTCCATGGCTGCCTCCAGGGGAACATCGAGGTCGCGTGCGAGCAGCGTCGTCTTGGCGGCCAGCACCCGCTGGCGACGGATCTGATCGATGGCCCGGTGACGCGCGGTCGTGATGAGCCAGCCGACCGGGTTGGTCGGCTCCCCGTCCCGCGGCCAGCGCTCGGCAGCGATCGCGAACGCTTCGGCAGCCGCTTCCTCGGCAAGTTCGATGTCGCCGAGCACGCCGATCAGCGTCGCAAGCACGCGACCCCAGTGATCGCGGAACACGGCGTCAAGCCCCACGGAACAGTCCTTCGATCACAGGCCGCACCTCGATTGCCCCGGCGCCGGTACGCGCGTCTTGCAGTTCCTGCGCGACGTCGAGCGCTCCGTCCAGGTTCTCCGCCTCGATCATGATCAACCCGGCGAGGTACTCCTTGCTGTCGATGAACGGTCCATCGGTCAGGAGTGACTTCCCTTCGCTGGTTCGCAACGTGGTCGACGACTCGTCGGAGTGCAGGCGAGCCCAGCCGGTGACGTATGGACGCGCGAGCACTTCGGCGATGGCGTCGTCGATGGGACCTGGTGTCGCTCGCGGCGCGTCGGGGCGGCCGTAGATCAGCAGTGCGTACTGCATCGGTCCTCCAGTGACGGTTCCATGCTGGTTCGAGTATCAGACGAACGGCTGTGCCGGGGACGGACAGGTCCGCCCAGAATGTTTGCGGCGAGGTGTCCGTTCGTCGCCCGGCTGTTCGTCATTGCTGCAGATCCGCCCCGACGAGGCGGTACGCGGTGAAGGAGCCGAGCTGATGACGAACGTCCGAACGCCACTGACGACAACCCGCCTGCGCTGCGTGCTGGGCCTTACGTCGACCGCATACTTCATGGTGGTGCTCGACTCGCTGGTCGTCATCACAGCGCTGCCGCAGATGCAGCGCGACCTGCACGCCGACCTGGCGTCGCTGCAGTGGACCGTCAACTCGTACGGCATCGCCTTCGCAGCCGGGATCATCACGGCCGCGGCGCTCGGCGATCGGTTCGGGCGTCGGCGCGTCTTCAACCTCGGCCTCGCGCTGTTCACCCTGTCATCGGCCGTCTGTGCACTGGCGCCCAACACCGTCGAGCTGATCGTGGCTCGGAGCGTGCAAGGCCTGGGTGCGGCGGTCGTCATGCCGCTGAGCCTCACCATCCTCATGAGCGCCTTTCCGCCGGAGCGCCGCGGGTTGATCGTAGGCAGCTACGGCGGCCTGGCCGGGCTGGCCGTCGCCGCAGGCCCGATCGTCGGCGGCGTGGTTGCCGAACGCCTCGACTGGCACTGGATCTTCTGGCTCAACGTGCCGATCGGGATCATCGCCGTCGCCCTCGGAATCCGGCTGCTGCCTGAGAGCCACGGCGCACCGGCACGGCTGGACCTGCTAGGAGTCACCCTCGTCAGCAGTGGCGTCGTCGGAGTGGTGTGGGCACTGGTCCGTGCAAACGACGTGGGCTGGTCGAGCCCGGAGATCCTCGGGACACTCCTCGCCGGCGTCGCGCTCCTGGTGGCTTTCGTCTGCTGGGAGCAAAAGGCGCGTGAGCCGATGGTGCCGGTGCGTCTGTTCCGTAGCCGGGCGTTCGCTGTCGGCAACCTGACGACGTTCCTGATGTCCGGCGCCACCTTCGCAGCAGCATTCCTGATCACCCAGGAGTTCCAGTTCGCGCGTGGCTACTCGCCGATTGCGACCGGCATTCGGCTCCTCCCCTTCTTCGGGACGCCGATGGTCGTCTCGCCGCTCGCAGGGGCGCTGTCCGACCGGATCGGGCGGCGGCCGATCATGCTGACCGGCCTTGCGCTGCAGGCGGTCGGCTACACGTGGGTGGCCGCGCGCGGCTCGCTGGCGACGGGTTGGGTGGAGATCGTCGTGGCGCTGCTGGTCGCAGGCGTCGGTATCTCCATGGCGCTACCCACCGTGCCCACCGCCGTCCTCAATGCGGTCGCCGAGCACGAGATGGGCACGGCGTCAGGCGTCAACTACATGGCGCAGCGCTTCGGCGGGGTCTTTTCGATCGCGATCGCCAGCGCCGTCTTCACCGCCCACGGCCATCTCGGCAATCCGGCTGCCGTGACCGCCGGCTTCCGGCCGGCGCTGTGGTCCTGCGTGATCTTCGCCGTACTCGCCGCGCTGACAGCAATCGCGATCACCGCGCGCCGGTCCGGCACGCACGCCGACGAACCTGCGGACGACGTCCTCGTCGCCGTGTGACTCACCGTCTGGATTTGCAGCTTCGAGGCGTTCAGCGATCGACGTGATCGACGTGATCGACGTCCACCAGACAGAAGCGGTTGCCCTCGGTGTCGGCGACGACGATGAAGTCCGGATCCTCCGGCCATTGGTCCCAGTCGACCACTTGTCCGCCGAGTTCGCGCACACGCGCAGCGGTCGCTTGCTGGTCCTCGACGCCGTGGACGGCGACGTCGAGGTGCATCCGGGGACGCGGCTGCACAGGCGTTGTGCTCAGTTGAAGCCCGAGCACGGCGTTATCGCGGTCTTCGAGCGTGCACCAGCGCGCGCTCCGATGCTTGTCCGACGGCTGTAGGTCGAGCAGCGCACACCAGAATCGGACAGCACGGTCAAGGTCGTCGACGCCCAGAACAGGAAACTGGATGGTTGCCACGTGGACCACCGTGGCATCGATCGACCCCGTGCGTGTCAGGTTGACACGGTTCGCCTCGGACAGGTGGGGCGCCCGATGTTTGCGGTTCCACGCGCGGTCCTCGGCTTAGTGCGTGGCGACGGAGCGGGTGGACGCGCCGGCATTTCACTCGCTGCGCCGCCACACACCGTCGCCGATGATGGTCGCGGGCGGTAGCCGAGAACCAGTTCTGTGCCGAAGTTGTCCTACCCGCGTAGGACAACTCTGGGCCACACATACCG
>DATFTS010000693.1:0-2516 GCA_035261645.1 Jatrophihabitans sp.
GCACCGGAGGAAAGGTGGACGGACAGCGGAACGCTGAGGACGACCCGGCCGGGTGTGTTGCGATCGCTGCGGCGGGCGAGGACGCTGCTCGGTATCCGGCGCGCCCGCGACCGGCGGGCGGCGGTACCGACGGGGGTCGTCATGCGCTACGCGTTGATCATGCGGGCCAAGCCCAACCTGACTTTCGCAAACGGAGTTCCGCGGCGGATGAAGTGGAACTTCCCGGAGGGGCTCAAGGTCGAGGCCGAGTACTGGACTTCGACTCAGGACCCGGCAGTGTTCGTCGTCGTCGAGGCCGATGAGATCGGCCCACTGGTTGGCGTCACCGCCGACTGGGATGACCTCTTCGACATCACGATCACTCCCTGCCTGACCGCCGAGGAGGGTCTCGCCATCGGCGCCCAGATGGGAAGCTGAGGGCTCAGACCGACAGCCGCGCCTGCTCGTCGCGCACCCACATGCCGAGCAGTCCGCGGTAGTGCGCGATGAACTGGTCGTGCTCGTGCGGCGGAAATGTGGATCGGACAGTTGCGACCAGCAGGTCGTCGAACTCCGCACCGGCGAACCACTGCGCGGCCATTTCGTCGAAGTGAGGCAACTGGCTCGCGCAGAAGTCGGTGTATTGCTCGATCTGGAAGTAGTCGTCGGCGAGCGCGCGGTATGCCGCCAGCTTCTCGCCGTAGCTCAGGTCGTCACGGTCGGCGATGTCGAAGTACCGACGTGTGTCCAGGTCATAGCGCGGCCGGCGACCCGTCGCCGCGCAGAACACCGACCACTTCGCCAGCGCCTTGATCGCCCAGGGGAAGTAGTAGTGCAGGCTCGTGATCGCGACGTCCGGACACGCGTTCGCGTAGTCGATCGGATGCACCACGCCGTCCTTGATCAGCGTCTCGCACGAGTTGAACTCCCACCGGAAGAACGCGTTGACGAGTCGGCCGATCGTCACGGCCTCGTCGCCGGTGTCCGCGGTGAGGAAGTCGTGGCTCACCGAGTAGCGCCCGTGCATCGGCTGATCGGGGTCGAACTGCATCACCATCGTCTCGGCACCGATCGACAGGCTGCGGGCGAAGACGTCGTAACCCTCCACCGCCTTCTGCAGATGCATCAGCCGCTGGCCCGACTCGTTGTACGCGCGGTGCAGGTCGGCCGAGTCGCCGATGCGCGACACGCCCACCCATGCTCCGCCGTCGTAGGGCTTCATGAACAGTGGATAGCCGAGCTGCTCGGCGATCGCGTCGAGGTCGAAGGGCCGGTTGTAGCGCGCTGCCGTGTACGCGTACTTCGCGTGATCGGGCGGGTTCTTGTACGGGACGAGCACGGTGTCGGGCACGTGCAAGCCGAGTCGCATCATGGCGCAGTAGGCGGCGTGCTTCTCCATGCTCTGGAAGGTGAACGGGCTGTTGAGCAGGTAGACGTCGTCGGTGAGCGCGACCTTCTTCAGCCACTCGCGAGGGTGGTAGTACCAGTACGCGAGCCGGTCGATCACCAGGTCGTAACGCGGCTGGCTGCGCAGGTGGAACGGTTCGATGGTGATCCGCTCGACGTCGAAGGTGTGGGCGTCCGGGCCGTTCTTGACGGTGCCGACGCAGCGCATGATCGCTTCGAACGCCGACGGCCAGTCCTCCTCGGTGCCGAGCAGCAGCCCGATCAGATGGGACGAGTCGCTCATGACGAAAACGCCTCCTCAGCAGAACCGGGCAATGGGCGCGCCAGACGGCCAGTCGTGTGCGACGTGTTCACGACGCACGGGCACACACCACGTCAGCGACCAGCGCGGTCAGATGCGGGTCGAGCGCGTCTCGCCATGCGACGTAGTTGTGCGCGTCCGGCACCGTAACGAGCCGCGCCGGATATCCCAGCCGGCGCAGGGTCGCGGCCATCAACTGGTTGTTCGCAAGGTTCTCCTCGACGCTTCCGCAGGTGAGTACGGACGGGATCGGCCGTTCGTGGCAGCGCGCCGCGTGCGTCGCGGCGACGAATTCGGTGACCCCCGCGAACCCTGAGAAACCCGACTCCTGCGCGTCCAGAGCTGGGGTGAAGAAGCTGCCGGACTGCAGCAAGAGGCCGTCGAACCGGTCGGGGTACGTGCGGTGTGCGTGCAGCATGGCCAATCCGCCGAGGCTCGCTCCGACGCCGACTCGAACCGTGGCCGGCGCAACTTCGTCCAGCGCCGGAAGCAGCGCTTCGCAGAGCGCGCGCGAGTAGGCCGCATTGGCCGAGTACCACGCGTTCCGATCGCCTGGCGCGAGCAGCGCCGCGCGCAGCGGTGGCAGCTCGCCCGCAGCGACGGCGGCGCCCAGATACTGGGTGAACGCGCCGAGCCGCACGTACTCCGGCCCGTCATGGACCACCAGCAGCGGCGCGGGCCGATCGGCCTCGAGCCCGACCGGCGCCCAGACGGTCAGGTCGATCGTGGCGTCGAGTTCCGCTGCTGCAACGGCGAGCGGCGCTTCCGTGCTCTCCCCCGCCGCGGCGTCGAGCCACCACGGAGCTTCGTAGCCAGGCAGCTCCAACAC
>DATFTS010000694.1:0-5736 GCA_035261645.1 Jatrophihabitans sp.
CCGGTGGAGGCCTGTGCGTCAGAGAGGTTGTAACGGACCAACTCCTGACCGCTGCGGTTGTCGACCAGGCGGCAGAATGCGTTCTTCACGGTGGTGAACTTGTCGCCGCGGTAGGACGTGATCGTGAAGACCAGCGAAGTGGCGTCGCTCGGCAGCCGGTCGAGGTCGACGAAGATCTGCTCGTCGTCGCCGGCGCCCTCTCCGGTGAGATTGTCACCTGAGTGGCGCAGTGCGCCGTGCCACTCGCCGAGGTTGGAGAACCAGACCATCGCGCGCTGGTTGCCTGCCTGGTCGAACGCGATCACGGACGCGTCCAGGTCGATGTTGCCGCGCCTGCGCGCCGGGTCCCAGCCGAGGCCCATCATCACCTCGGTGAGCGGCGGTGCGCCGGACTTCACCAAGCTCACCCGGCCGCCCTTCACGAGGCTGACCCGGCCGGCGTCCAAAGTCGGTGTGCTGGGGGCCGGCGGGGGTGTGGCGGGCTGCGCGTCCGGTGGCAGCGGACCGGGGAACGGCGGCGGGACGAACCCGGCAGGTGGTGGTGGCGGTGGTGTGGTGACCGGCGCGGGTTGCGCCGCGGCCGGCTCGTCCTCGACGGAGATGCCATAGTCGGTGGCCAGCCCGGCGAGGCCGTTACGGTAGCCCTGCCCTATTGCCCGGAACTTCCACTGCCCGCTGCGCCGGTACAGCTCACCGCTGACCATCGCCGTCTCATCGGCCGCGGTGATCGGGAAGGTAGCGATCTCGCCGCCCGCCACGTCGGCGATGACGAGACGCAGGTCGGGGACGGCACCGAACGTCCCGCCGTCGGCGGACGCCGCCAGCACGACGCGATCGACGTCGGTGGGCACCGCACCGAGATCTACCTCAACGGTGTCGCGCGAACCGGTCTTGCCGAGGTGGCGGACGGCACCGCTCGGGTGGCGTGGCTGGTTGTAGAAGACGAAGTCCTGGTCGCCGGCCACCTTGCCGTCCGCGCGCAACAACAGTGCCGATCCGTCGATGTCCGGTGTCCCGGGCCGATCCGTCCACGACAGCTCGGCGCGCACGGCGCGCGCAGTCAGCGGCAGGTTGGCGCCCTTGGCAATCTCGCCCATCTGCACATCGTTGCGTACCGGTCCAGGAACCCGGACACGTGGACGTCGCGCCGCCCCCAACGTCCCCTCTTCCCCTCCGTTGTGGCCCAGAATTCGCGCGAAAAAGTGACCACAGCGGAGGGGAAGAGGGGCGTCTTTGGACGGGCCGCGGCGGGACGAGCTTGCGCACAGCACAGCGCTCGCCGATGGCACGCATTCGCCAGGTCCCGGGCTGCTCGGCGCGCCGCAGCGCACCCCATCAGCAACGCGGTGCTCGGCTGGATGAGTCGAGCGGCCCGGGCGTGCTGCGCGTCAGGTCGACCGTTCGTTCTTCCGCAGCGTGACATCGTCGGGCGCCGGTGGTGCTGCCTGCGGCAGCGTCGGCGGTAGCGGTGCGGGCACCGGTGAGAAGTCCGGTCCGAGGTCGTTCGTCACTGGGACGAACAGCCCCACGCCGGCAGCCCCGGACAGGTCGAGTCCCATGTTGACGGGTTGGTCCAGGGGCGCCCGGTCCGCCGGTGCCGCGGCGCCGATGTCGATGCCGAAGTCGCTCGCAAGTCCAACCAGCCCGGAGGAGTAGCCCTGACCCACCGCCCGCAGCCGCCAGGCACCGTCGCGCCGGTAGATCTCCGCGCTCACGAACGCCGTCTCGTCCTGCGCCCGCATCGCAAACACCGCGATCGGCTGCCCAGTGACCGCGTCGCTGACCATGATCTGCAGGTCGGGAACCTGCCCGAACGTGCCGCCGTCGGCCGACGCCGCGAGGACAACGCGCTGGTACTCGGCCGGCACGGCGGAGAGGTCCAGATCGATCGATGCGCAGGCTTGCGGCGCGGACGTCTTGCCGGCGAGCCGCACCGCGCCGGAGTAGTGCTGCGGCTGGTTATAGAACACGAAGTCGGCGTCCGAGCCCACGTCGCCGTCCTCGTGCAGCAACAGGGCGGACGCGGCGACGTCGGGAACCCCCGGCCCAGCGGTCCAGCACAGCGATGCCCGCACCGACAGAGCGGGGAGCCCCATATTGCTGCCCATGCTCAGCTGCGTCATGTCCGGATCGTGCCAGACGTGGCTGAAACCGCACAGATATCACACAGAGGCATGGCAGCATGCGTAGATGCGACACTTCGAGTTCCTCGCGGAGGAGGAGCGCAATCGGCTGTTCTTCCGCGCCCCCGAGGCGTTCGCGCGAGACGATCATCCGAGTCGGCTCGGCGCGGCCCTCGGGGCGACGCTCTACTGCCCGGCCACCCGCCCGGAACTGGCGCGCGACATCGTGCGGCGGGCCGCGCAGGGCGTCGTCAGCGTCGTGGTGTGCCTCGAGGACTCGGTGCCGGACGCGGAGCTGGCGGCGGCCGAACGCAACACGCTGGCGCAACTGCGCCAACTCGGTGAATCAGGCGTTGCGCTGCCGTTGCTCTTCGCGAGGGTGCGCGAGGTGGAACAGATTCCGATGCTGGTGGACGGGCTGGGCGCACAGGCCGACGTCCTGACCGGGTTCGTCGTCCCCAAGTTCACGGAGGAGACGGGCGCCATCTTCTTCGACGAGGTGGTTGCGGCCAGCGAACGTGTCGGACGACGGCTGCTCGTCATGCCGGTGTTGGAGTCGGCGGACATCAGCTACTTGGAGTCACGGATCAGCAGCCTGCTCGCGGCGCGCCGGCTCATCGACAAATACCGCGAACACGTCCCCGCGGTCCGCATCGGCGCCACTGACATCTCGGGCGCGCACGGACTGCGCCGCGCACGGGAGTTCACCGTATGGGACGTGCGGGTGGTCGCCGACGTGATCAGTGCGGTCGTCAACGTGTTCGGCCGGGTGGCCGGCGAGGGGTACGTCGTTGCCGGACCGGTGTGGGAGTACTACTCGGCCGCCGAGCGGATGTTCAAGCCGCAGCTACGGGAGTCACCGTTCGTGGCACACGAGGAGCGGGCGATGCGCACCAGGCTGATCGCCGCCGATCTGGACGGGCTGATCCGCGAAGTGGCTCTCGACCGGGCGAACGGCCTCACTGGCAAGACGGTCATCCATCCGACGCACGTCGCGGCGGTCCATGCACTCTCGGTCGTCCCGTTCGAGGAGTACGCCGACGCCGCGGACGTTCTCGCCACCGATCGCAGCGGAGGTGCGGCGCCGTCGAGCTTCCGCAACAAGATGAACGAGAGTAAGCCGCACACCGCCTGGGCGATGCGCACGATGCTGCGGGCGGATGCGTTCGGCGTTGCCCGCGAGGGCGTGTCGTTCGTCGACCTGCTCGGTGCGGGGCTCCATGCGTGAAGACATGACACGGCGGCCCGACTGGGTGGTCGAGCGGCTCGACGTCCGTCTCGACGGCGACCCCGAGCTGCCCGAGTTCGTCCGGCTGGCGCTGCGCCGCAACGCCCGACGCGCGCACTTGCTGGTGTCGACCGTGCTCGGCAAGCACATCCCCGCCGATCCGCATGCGGTACACGAGACCGGGCTGGAGCTCGGCCGGCAGGTAGCCAAGTCCCTGGAGGGCTGCAGCGCGCTTGTGGTGGGGTTCGCGGAGACCGCCACCGGGCTGGGGCACACCGTTGCCGAGGCGCTCGCCGCGCCGTACCTGCACTCGACGCGCCGCGCCGCACCTGGGGTGGCCGAGTGGGCCGGCTTCGAGGAGGAACACAGCCATGCGAGCAGGCACCGGCTGCTGCCACACGACCGCGCGCTGCTCAGCGAGGGTGAGGTACTCGTCCTCGTAGACGACGAACTCTCCACCGGGCGCACTGCGTTGAACACCATCGCCGCTCTGCACGCCCGCACGCCGCGCAGCCGCTACGTCCTGGCCGCGCTCGTTGACCTGCGCGGCGAAGCAGACCGACACCGCACCGCCCATTTCGCGGCTGAGCATGGCGTCGAGATCGATGTCGTGGCGCTCGCGTCCGGTTCGGTGACGCTGCCGGCCACCTTTCTGGCCGATGCGGCTGCCGTCGTGGCCACCGCCCCGGACGCTGCGCCGGGTGCCGCCGGCACCGCGGCGGTGATCAGCTACCTCGACAGCTGGCCGCCGTCTGCCCGCGAGAGCGGCCGGCACGGATTCCGGCCCGAGGACGTGACCGCGGCCCGCGCGGCGGCGATTGGCGTCGCAGCGGCCGTGGCACCGCAGTGCGGCGATCGGGTGCTCGTGCTCGGCACCGAGGAGTTGATGTACGCGCCGACGTTGATCGCCCTCGAGCTGGCCGAGCGGCTACCACACGTGCGGATCTCGTCGACGACGCGATCTCCGGTTTTTGCGATCGACGAGCCGGGTTACCCCATCCGTTCGGCACTGTCCTTCGCGAGCCACGACCAGGCGCACGACGGGCCCGGAACCCGCTTCGCGTACAACATCCCCGCCGGTCTCACCGACATCGTGTTGGTTGTCGACGCAGACGCCGACTCGCCGCAGTTGCACGGCGGGCTTGTAGAACAGCTGCGGGCACGCGCCGAACGGGTGCACCTGGTTGTGTTGCCGTGTCATCACCCCGTGCCGGAGCCGCTACGCGCTCCGACGTTCGGCAGCTACCCCCGCGATGACGTCGCGTGGCTGCTCACCGACTTGTCCGGCGTCGCTCTCGAGGCACCGATCGAGGAGCGCGAAGAGGCGATCCAGTCAGGTGGCGCGCACTACGCGGAGTCGCTTCCGATCGAGTACCAGCCCGACGACGCGTACCAGCGCCTGTTCGAGCGGGCTTTGGAGGCAAGCGCCGCGCGGATCGCGCACGCCGTCGGGGTGGTCACCGAGATGGTGTTGGCCGAGCGCGGTCCGGAGCCGGTGTTGGCGTCGCTCGCGCGGGCCGGTACGCCGGTTGGCGTACTGATGCGCAGCTGGGCGCAGTTCGCGCACGACATGCGACTGCCGCACTACACGCTGAGCATCGTCCGTGGCCGCGGCATCGACACCGTGTCGTTGCGCTACCTGGCCGCGCAGCACGATCCGGCGCAGGTGGTCTTCGTCGACGGATGGACCGGCAAGGGCGCGATCGCGCGTGAACTCGGCGCGGCTGTGCTGGCCGCGAACGCCGAGCTGGGCACCTTGTTCCGAGCTGAGCTCGCGGTGCTCGCCGACCCCGGATCGTGCGTGCGCACCTTCGGCACTCGCGACGACTTCCTGCTCCCTTCCGCTTGCCTCAACTCGACCGTGTCGGGGCTGGTGTCGCGTACGGTGCTGAACCGCGACGTCCTCGCACCCGGCCAGTTTCACGGCGCGAAGTTCTACCGCGAGCTGGCGAATGCGGACATGTCGGCCCGGTTCGTCGACGCGATCGTTTCTCGATTCGCGGACGTAGCTGCCGAGGTGGCGCGCGACTGGCCGATCGTGCAGGCGGGCGACCGAGCACCGACGTGGGCCGGCTGGGCCGAGGTGGAACGGATCGCGCAGGCGTACGGCATCGAGGACGTGAACCTGGTGAAGCCCGGCGTGGGGGAGACGACGAGAGTGCTGCTGCGCCGAGTGCCGTGGGCCGTGCTCGTCCGGCCGGACGCCGGAGCCGAGCTGCACCATGTTCGGCTGCTTGCCCAGCAACGCGGGGTGCCGGTGCACACCGTGGACGGGCTGACCTTCCGCTGCATGGGCTTGATCCACCCGAAGTACACCCGGGCTGCGACGGGTGCAGACGGTTTTGCAGCCGCGCGGTGACGGTGCTGTGCGCGACCGATCTTGAT
>DATFTS010000695.1:0-8848 GCA_035261645.1 Jatrophihabitans sp.
CGGAGTCACCGTCATTGTTCGCGCGGGTGGCGGCTTCTATTGGCTTATCCCGGCTGTCGCCGCGAGCCTCATCGGCGGTGTCATCAACGCCTGGCTCTTCCTCGTTCGCGTGCCGGTCTAGCCAGCTGGTCATGTCTCACGGGTGTACTTGCGAGCCCTGGAGCGCGCCTCCGTCCGGCTGTGACCGCTCGACCGCCAAGCACCTGCCTCCGTTCGTCTCGCATTCACCTGTTCGTCGCTCGGAATCGGGAATCTCTCAGTTGCCCATCAGCTACTGAACCCGAAGGAGCAAATGGTGAGAATCTGGCAGCGCGCCGCGTTGGCAGCGGCGGCCGTCGGCGCGCTCGTCGCGACCGCGGCGCAGACGGCTTTCGCCGACGACCATGGCAGAGGGAGCGGCGGCTACACGTTCGCGGTCATCGGCGACATTCCCTACGGCGACGCGCAGATCGCCAACTTCCCGAACGTCGTCGCGCAGATCAATGCCGACAAGTCCGTGCAGTGGGTCAATCACCTCGGCGACATCAAAAACGGCTCAAGCGTGTGCAGCGACGAGTACTTCCAGATGATCAAGAACGACTTCGACCAGTTCAAGGACCCGTTCGTCTACACCGTCGGGGACAACGAGTGGACCGACTGCCACCGCCCGAACAATGGCGGTTACAACCCGCTCGAGCGTCTCGCGAAGGTCCGCGACGTGTTCTTCCCGACTCCGGGGCAGACGCTCGGACAGGACCCCGCTCGGGTTCGATCGCAGGCCGACCAGGGCATCCCCGAGAACGTCCGTTGGGAGAAGGCTGACGTGTCCTTCGCCGCCGCCGACGTGGTGGGAAGCAACAACAGCCTCGCGCCGTGGACGGGCAACACCGCCCCGACCCCGGAGCAGACTGCCGAGGTGCTCGCTCGCACCAGCGCGACGATCCAGGAGTTCCACGACGCCTTCGCCGCTGCTCGTAAGCATCACGACAGCGCGGTCGCACTTCTGATCCAGGCCGACATGTTCGACCCGACGGTGACGAACCCCGCGTACGCCGACTACTACGGCTTCACCCCGATCGTTGCGGCGATCGCCCGCGAGGCGAACGCGTTCCGTGGCCAGGTCTACCTGTTCAACGGCGACAGCCACGTCTACAACGACGACCAGCCGCTGGCGGCCGGCTCGAAGTGGCTGGACTTCTACCACGTCACGCAGCCGGCTTCGAACCTCACCCGCGTGACCGTCGACGGGTCGACCGACGTGAACAACTACCTGCGCGTGACCGTGCACGAGCATGGTCCACAGGTGCTCACCTGGGAGCGCGTCCCCTTCAACACGCCCTGATCGCAACCTGATTGCAGCTCCCCGGCGCCGCGCGGCGCCGGGGAAGCTGCTAGTTGAGGGTGAGGATGATGCGCTCGCGGACGTGGCCCGCTTCCAGCTGCTGGTGGGCCTCGGCGGCCTGCTGCATGGGCATGGATTGGTGCGCGCGCAGGCGGAGCCGGCCGTCGGCCAGCAGGGCCATCGTCTCATCCAGGGCACCGGGCGCACGGTCTGGCGTGGCCTCGGAGAGCGTTACGCCGAAGTCGGCGGCGGCCGGGTCCGACAGCGTGATGACTCGCTTGGGCCCGCCAGCCAAAGCGATCGCGTCCTCCAGGACACCTTGGCCGGCCGCGTCGAACACGGCGTCCACCGTGCCCAACGCACGGACCCGGGCGGCCACGCCCGCGCCGTATCGCACCGGCGTGGCACCCAGCTCGCGGGCGAGCGCTTCGTCGTGCCTGCCGACCGCGCTGATCACCTTTATCCCCCGGGCGACCGCGAGCTGCGTCGCGATGGTGCCGACCGATCCCCCGCCGCCGAACAGCAGCAGCGTCTCACCGCTCTGCACGTCCAACTGCCGCAGCACGCCGACGGCCGCCTCGGCCGAACTGGGCAGCGCTGCGGCATCGATCCACGACACGCTTTCTGGCTTGCGGGTCCAGATCGACGCCACCGCGTACTCGGCGTAGCCGCCCAGGCTCAGCAGCAGCGCCGCGACGCCGTCGCCGATGGACGTGCCGGTGACACCGGGCCCGACCGCGTCGACCGTGCCCGCCGCCTCGAACCCGAGCACGGCGTTAGGGGGCAGCGGGATCGCCTTGAGATAGCCGGCCCGCAGGGCGAGATCGGTCGGACTGATGCCGGCCGCCTTGACCTTGATCCTGATCTGTCCCTCACCCGGCTCGGCCAGCGGGACCCCGGCCCACTTCAGGACCTCAGGCGGTCCGTACCCGGTCATCACAACCGCGTTGGGCATAGCAGTTCCTTCCTGAAGGCGATCTGGTTATGGCCGCGAACGGCAACTGCGCTAGGCACTGCCGGTGCGAGTCACTTGCGATAGCTGCCTTGGCGGAACTCGACGACGAGGCCCGGGCGGGACGGGTGCCAGCCGAGGTCGGTTCGCGCCTTGGCGGCGATGGTGCCCTGATCGAGCAGCAGGACTTCGGCGAAATAGTCGCCCAGCCGCGCGCGCGCCTCCTCGTCCGAACCAGGCACAGCACCGGGGGCGCCGACGGCAACAGCAGCGGCCTCTGTCAATTCGGCGACGGTTGGATTCAACCCGTCGCCGATGACGTAGTAACCGTGCGCGGAATCATTCTCGAGGACGCGCCGGAAGAAGTCGGCGATGTCGGCGACGTGGACGGTGGACCAGTGCTGCTGCCCGGTTCCCAGCATGATCAGGTTGCCGTCGGCGTCGCGGGGAGAACCGAGCAGCACGCCGGGGACGGCCCCGCCGCCGTCGCCGTAGGCGACGCCGGACACGATCACGACGCCGCGCATATCTGCGTCGAGCACGCGCCGCTCGATCGGCTCTCTCCAGGCCACCAGCGCAGGGGCGCTGAACGGCGAGGCTTCGGTGATGGAGGTGTTCGAACCATAGACCCAGGCACCGCTGATGTGTACGTATGGTCTGCCGGTTCCGGCGAAGGCCTCGATCGCCGCATCGACGACGGCCGCGTCGAATTCCGCGCTCGTGGCGTCACCCGGACTGGCTGTGTGCACAGCACCGTCCGCGCCGGCAAGCAGCTTCACCACGGCCGGCCTGTCGTAGAGATCGACAAGCGTCGCAGCGGCCCCGCGGGTCGCCACGATCTCCGCCTGCTGGTCGTCACGGACCAGCGAAGTCACGTCATGGCCATTCTTGATCAGTTCGGTCATGATGTGAGATCCAATGAATCCCGTTGCCCCAGTGAGCGCAACCTTCACGGCACTCGACCTCCTATATTTGGCTCGCTATGACGTGCGAGCGGGTGGTGGACTTGTTGCGTCGCTCACCGTGGCTCGTCGAACTCGGCGGCGAATAGGTAGCTGACCGCCAAGCTGCGGTACGGCCGCCAGCGCTCGGCAAGGTCATCCATTTCGCGTTCGCTCGGGAGATGGTCGAGCCCGTACAAGCGTTGAACCGCGTGCCGCAGCGCCAGGTCGCCTGGCAATAGCACGTCGGGGCGGTCGAGCGCGAAGATCAGGAACCCGTGCGCCGTCCAGGGGCCGATGCCGGACACCTGAGTCAGGGCAGCTTCGATCTCCTCGTCGGTCATCTGAGCGAACGCATTGTCACTGAGACGTCCATCGACGAAGCGCTCGGCGAGCGCACGCAGCGTGGCGGTTTTCCGCGCCGACAGCCCACTCACGCGAAGGACCTGCGGATCCGCTGCGACCAGCTCGGCCGGTGACGGCAGTTGTCCGCCGAATCGCTCCGCCACCCGGGACAGGATCGTTCTGGTCGCCCGGACCGAGAGCTGCTGTCCGGCGATCTGGAAGATGAGCGTCCGGAAGGTGTCCAGCCCGGCCAGCTCGTCGATCCAGGCCCGCGGCCGAAAGTCGGCATGCGCGTCGATGACGCGGGCGAGCACCGGATCGGCGTTGCGGAGAAACTCGCGCGCGGCGGGATCGGCGACGGCTGCCGCGGTCATGTCTTCAGCAGCCGTTCCGTGAGCAGGAGCGCCGCCCCGGTGCGTAGTCGAGTGGGGACACGCTGTCAGTCGTGTTGCTCATCGCGCTCCTCGTCTCGGATTCACAGGACGGTCACGGTCTTGCCGCCGCATGGGCTTTGCCTCCGGATTCGGTGACGCCCACCGCCTTACCTCAAGGATCACGATGCCTGCCGCCCGGGTCAGTCGAATCCAGGAAACCCACAGTCAATGGCACACGTGGGATGCTGCCGGGATGGTCGTCGGCGCGCAGGCTCGGCGGTTGCTCGGCAGGCAGCGCGAGCGAGCGGTGCTCGACCGACTACTGGATTCCGCGCGGGACGGTCGTGGCGCCGTCGTTGCGGTGCACGGCGAACCAGGGGTTGGCAAGACGGCGCTGCTCACGTACGCGGTCGAGGCGGCCGTGGACTTCCGGGTCCTCCAGGCCGCAGGCGCGGAGGGGGAGATGGCGCTCGATTTCTCGGCGCTGCAACAGTTCTGTTCCCCGATCCTCGAGAACCTTCACCGTCTTCCTGGCCCTCAGCGTGACGCGCTCCAAGTCGCGTTCGGGCTCAGAGCAGGGCAGGCGCCGGCCCCGTTCCTCGTCGGGCTTGCCGTCCTCGGTCTGCTCTCCGAAGCCGCCGAGCAGCAGCCGCTCCTGTGCCTGCTCGATGACGCGCAGTGGCTCGACGATGCGTCAGGCCGAGCGCTCCCGTTCGTGGCGCGCCGCCTGCTCGCGGAGAGGATCGCGCTGGTCTTCGCGGCGCGGGAGCCGATCGAATCGCTCGCGGGCTTCGCGCAGCTTCATGTCGGGCCTCTGGGTCGGCGCGATGCGCGGGCACTGCTCGACTCGGTATTGCCGGGGCGGCTGGATGAGCGCGTGATGGAGCGGATTGTCGCCGAGGCGCGCGGCAACCCGCTCGCGCTCCTAGAACTCCCACGCGGGCTCACGCCTGGCCAGCTGGCCGGCGGGTTCGGGCTGCCTGCGGCGCTGCCGCTGTTCACCGGAATCGAGCAGAGCTTCATGCGGCGGCTGGCGCGGCTGCCCCGCTACGCCCGGCGATTGCTGCTCGTGGCAGCGGCAGAGCCGCTCGGCGACCCCGCACTGCTGTGGCGCGCAGCGAAGCAGCTTCGGATCTCTGAGACGGCCGCGGATGCCGTGGAGTCCGAAGGTCTGTTGACGCTTGACGGCGCGGTGGCGTTCCGCCATCCGCTCGTGCGATCAGCCGTGTACGGAGCAGCCGAGCCGAACGAGCGACGCGAGGTCCACCGCGCGCTCGCGGACGCATCCGATCCGCAGATCGACCCGGATCGCCGCGCGTGGCACCGCGCGCAGGCGACGTCCGCACCCGACGAACAGGTCGCCTCCGAGCTCGAGCAGTCAGCGGCACGGGCACAGGCCCGCGGCGGCTATGCTGCCGCCGCCGCATTCCTGGAACGATCGGTCGCACTGACCGTTGACCCGGCACGTCGAGCCGCCCGAGCGCTCCGCGCCGCCGAGACGAATCGACTCGCCGGTGCACTGGACGCGGCGTTAGGACTCGCGACCCTCGCGGAGCAGGGACCCTTGGATGACTTGCAGCGTGCACAGGTGGACGTCGTATTGGGCCGCATTGCCTTCGCGGGCAATCGAGGGAACGACGCGTCGCCCCTGATGCTCAAGGCGGCTTCTCGGCTGGAACAGGTCGACCCAAAGCTCGCTCGTGAGACCTATCTCGATGCGCTCACCGCCGCCTTGTTCGCCGGCCGACTTGCTACGGACGCGAACGCGCAAGTGGTGGCTGCGGCGGCGTGCGCCGCTCCACGCGCTGATGAAGCAGAGCGGGCATCCGACCGCTTGCTCGAGGGTCTGGCTTTGCTGATCACGGACGGGTTCAAGTCCGGAACTCCTGTCTTGAAGCAAGCGATCAGTGCATTTCGCGCCGACGACGTCCGTGCGGACGAACAACTGCGGTGGTCGTGGTTGGCCGGAGCAGCAGCTGGTTTCATCTGGGACCACGAAAGCTGGGATGTACTCACCACCCGCGCAGAGCAACTCGCTCGCGATGTCGGCGCCTTGACGGTTCTACCTATCACGCTAAGCACTCGTGCTGGGCTGTCCCTCTTCGCAGGGGAAGTAGCCCAGGCAGCATTCCTTGTCGACCAGGTACAGATTGTGACGGGCGCGTCCGACAACCAGCGTCTCCCCAACGCTGCACTGACAGTTGCCGCGTTCCGCGGGGAGGAACGTGAGGCGCGCCAGCTCATTGAAGCCATGACCAAGGATTCATTGGCCAGGGGTGAGGGATTGGCGGTGGCCGTGGCCCAGTGGGCGACCGCCGTCCTCTGCAATGGGCTGGGTCAATACGACAACGCATATCGCGCCGCGATGGAGGCGCTCAAGGATCCGAACGACCTGTGGTATTCCGGGTGGGCAACGGTCGAACTCGTTGAGGCGGCCAGCCGTACGGGCAACACGGAGCACGCAAGACCTGCCTTGAAACATTTGGCGGAAAGCACCGACGCGAGCGGGACGGACTGGGCTCTTGCCGTTCAAGCGAGATGTCGCGCTCTGCTCTCCGACACCGAGGAGGCAGAAACCCTCTACCGAGAGGCTATCGAGCGGCTTCTACCGACGCGTTTGCGACTCGACCTAGCCCGCACCCGGCTGGTCTACGGAGAGTGGCTGCGACGTCAGTCTCGCCGGGTGGACGCTCGCAAAGAGCTACGCATCGCGTACGAGATGTTCACCGATTTTGGAATGGAGGCTTTTTCCGGGCGCGCGCGAGTCGAACTGCGAGCCACCGGCGAGCGTGCGCGGAGCCGCACCGTCGACACGCTCGGCCAACTGACGCCGCAGGAGGAACAGATCTCTCGTCTTGTGGCGCAGGGAAGAACGAACCGAGAGATCGCCGCTCAACTGTTCATCAGCCCGAGCACGGTCGAGTACCACCTGCACAAGGCGTTCCGTAAGCTCGGAGCGAAGTCGCGGGCGCAGCTGGCTCGTCGGATGAAGTAGCCATCGTCGATGCGGTGATCGCTATTTCAGCAACTGCCGCGCCATCACCATGCGGTTGATCTGGTTGGTGCCCTCGTAGATCTGGGTGATCTTCGCGTCGCGCATCATGCGCTCGACCGGGAAGTCTTTCGTGTAGCCGTAGCCGCCGAAGAGTTGCACGGCATCGGTCGTCACCGACATCGCGGTGTCGGAGGCGAAGACCTTCGCAGCGGACGACGTCATGGTCAGGTTCGGTTCGTTGCGCTGCGCCCGGGCCGCCGCCGCGTACACGAGGTGCCGCGACGCCTCGATGCGCATTGCCATGTCGGCGAGCATGAACTGGACGCCTTGGAAGTCGGCGATGCGCTTGCCGAACTGGTGGCGCTCCTTCACGTAGCTCACCGCCGCATCGAACGCGCCTTGTGCGATGCCCAGTGCCTGCGCGCCGATGGCGAGGCGCGTGTGGTCGAGCGCCTTCAGCGCCGTTTTGAACCCGGTGCCCGGCTCACCGACGATGCGCTCCGCCGGGATCGTGCAGTCCTCGAAGTAGATCTCACACGTCGGGCTGCCCTTGATGCCGAGCTTGCGCTCCTTGGCGCCGACGGAGAAGCCTGGGTCGTCCTTGTGCACGACGAAGGCGGAGATACCGCGCGGGCCTTGATTCGGGTCCGTCACCGCCATGACGGTGTAGTACGTCGACACACCGGCGTTCGTGATCCAGCACTTAGTGCCGTTCAGCACCCAATTCTCACCGTCGCGGACGGCGCGGGTGCGCATCGAGGCGGCGTCCGAACCGGCCTCGCGCTCCGAGAGCGCGTAGCTGATCATGGCGCCGGCGGCGACGTCGCCGAGCACCCACTGCTTCAACTGCTCGGAGCCGGACAGGATGATGGGCTGCGAGCCGAGCTTGTTGACCGCAGGGATCAGCGAGGACGACGCGCACGCGCGCGCGACCTCTTCGACGACGATGCAGGCCGAGATCGCATCGGCGCCCACACCGCCGTACTGCTCGGGGATGTGCACGGCGTGGAAGCCGGCGCGGACAAGCGCATCGCGCACGTCGTAGGGGAACTCGCCGCTCTCGTCGACCTCAGCGGCCCGCGGCGCGATCTTGTCGTCCGCGAGTTGCCGCACTGCCTTGCGCAGCAACTGCTGCTCCTCCGACAGCTGGTACTGCTCGAACGCCGCCTCGCCGTGGCTCATGCCCTAATACTAGGACGCCCTAGTAAATCTCCGTAAGGCTGCTGTCACGGCTGTGCCGAGTCTCTCGTCTCCTGTCCGACAGCAAAGAAACAAACGGGTCAGGAGGCAGAAATGCGAGTGTTCGTCGCCGGCGCGACCGGTGCCATCGGGCGTGTTCTGGTGCCGCAGCTCGTCGCGGCGGGCCATGCCGTGGTGGGCACGACGCGGAGTCCGGCGAAAGTGCCGCTTCTGGCGACCCTCGGGGCCGAACCGGTGGTCGTCGACGGCCTGGACGCCGCCGAAGTCGGCGAGGCGGTGGCCAAGGCGGAGCCCGAGGCGGTCGTGCACCAGATGACCGCGCTGCACGGCGTCGCCGATCTCAAGCACTTCGACCGCACTTTCACCGTGACGAACGAGCTGCGCTCCGTCGGCACCGACAATCTGCTCGCCGCGGCGCGGGTCGCCGGTGTGCGCCGGTTCGTCGTGCAGAGCTACACCGGCTGGCCGAACGCGCGAACCGGCGGGCCGGTCAAGAAGGAGGACGATCCGCTCGACCCCGAGCCGCCGGCCCAGCAGCGTCGCTCACTTGAGGCGATCCGCCACCTGGAACACGCCGTCACCACCGCGCCGCTGGACGGTGTGGTCCTTCGCTATGGCATGTTCTACGGCCAAGGAGCCCTGGACGAGATTGTCGACTTCATGCGCAAGCGGCGCATGCCGATCGTCGGAGCCGGCGACGCCATCTGGTCGATGATCCAC
>DATFTS010000696.1:0-1963 GCA_035261645.1 Jatrophihabitans sp.
GCGCGCGCGCCTCGTCGTCGATGGTCACGGCGCCGCCGAGCCCACGCTCGTCGGCCAAGGCGCGATCGACCAGGGTCGCGATCGCGTCGTCGTTGAGTGGCTCGAGCGTCAGCAGCAAGCTGCGCGAGAGCAGCGGCGACACGATCGAGAAGAACGGGTTCTCCGTCGTCGCCGCCACCAGAGTCACGTGCCGAGCCTCCACCGCACCCAGCAGCGAGTCCTGCTGTGTCTTGGAGAAGCGGTGGATCTCGTCGATGAACAACACCGTCTGCCGGCCGGTGCGGCTGAGTTCGGTCTTCGCCCGCGCGATGACCTCGCGCACGTCCTTCACCCCGGCGTTGAGTGCCGACAGCTGCTCGAACCGGCGGTTCGTGACATTCGAGACGATCAGGGCGACAGTGGTCTTTCCGGTGCCGGGCGGGCCGTACAAGATCAGCGAAAGGGGCGCGTCGCCCTCGACGAGGCGACGCAGCGGGGAGCCCGGGGCGAGCAGGTGCTCCTGTCCTACCACTTCGTCGAGGGTGCGCGGCCGCATCCGCGCCGCCAGCGGTGCGGTGGAGTCATACGGGTCGTACGTGTCGGCTCCGGCGGCCGGCTCCCCCGCGTCGAACAACGTCACCGGCTCAGCCTATGGCTCCTGTGAATGCGCTGCGGCGTTGCCAACAGCCACCTGAAGACGCCCATGGATCCACGCCGTTGTGCATCACCATTGCGCCGTGACACTTGCGCCGTCGCCCGGATCCTCCGCGGCGTCGGCCGATGACCCGAGCGAACGAGCGGTCAAACAGGCCCACCCGTCCCGGCCACCGGCCCGAAAGCAGGCAGGCCGGCTCCCCCGCCTCGGCACCCGGTATCTCGGCGTCGCCCCACGGCTGCTCTCGCGCGTCGCTGCAATCGTGGGACTGCTCGCGATGGTGGACGGGCTCTGGGAACACCCGTGGCGCATGTTCACGATCGTCAGCTTCATCACGCCCGCCACCGCCCGCGCCACTGTGGACGCGGTGGTGGTCGTCAGCGGGCTGCTGCTTCTCTGGATCGCGGCCGGGCTGCGCAAACGCAAGCACGCCGCGTGGCAGTTGGCGCTCGCCGCGTGTGCGGCGATCATCGCCGCCAACATCGTCCGCCCGGACCCCCGCCTGGGTGAAGCGGTAGCGACCGGCGCGCTGCTGGTGGCCCTCGTTCTGGCCCGGACCAGATTCACCGCACTGGCCGACCCGCGGAGCAGGTGGTTCGCGGCCGCGGTTGCCGTCCAATTCTTCATCGTGGCGGTCGGCTACGGGCTGCTGATGCTCTGCCTGCCCGGACACGTCCCGGCGCACGTCAGCTTCCCGGACCGCCTGCACGAGGTGATCTCGTCACTCGTCGGGCTCGGCGGGTGGATCCCGATGCACGGCGAGATCTTCAGTGACACCTTCCACGCCACACTTCTCGGCTTCGGACTGTTGACGGTGACGTACTGCCTCGTGCTGTTCCTGCGCGCTCGCGAGCCCGTCGCCGTGCTCACCGACCAGGACGAGAGCCGACTGCGCGACCTGCTGTGCAAGCAGGGCGCTGCTGACTCGCTCGGCTACTTCGCGCTGCGCCGCGACAAGGCGGTCGTCTGGTCCCCCACCGGCAAGGCGGCGATCACGTATCGCGTCGTCCTCGGCGTGGCGCTGGCCAGCGGCGACCCGCTCGGCGACATCGAAGCGTGGCCCGGGGCGATCGCGGCCTTCAAAGAACTGATCGACAGATTCGGTTGGACGCCCGCGGTGATGGGGTGCAGTGCCCGCGGTGCGATCGTCTATCGACGCGAACTCGGGCTTACGGCACTGACACTGGGTGACGAAGCGATCCTGCACGCGGCGGACTTCTCGCTGACCGGCCGGACGATGCGCTCAGTGCGCCAGCCGTGTCTGCGGGTCGAGCGGGCCGGCTACTGCGTGCAGATCCGCCGGATTGGAGAACTGGCGCAGGAGGAGAT
>DATFTS010000697.1:0-2424 GCA_035261645.1 Jatrophihabitans sp.
GCTGGGCTCAGCCCTGCGGCGGGTACTGCTGCGTGGGCGGGTAAGGCGGCTGCTGCGGGTACTGGGCCTGCGGCGGTCCTTGGGGGGGATATCCGCCCGCGTAGCCCTGCCCGCCGTACGCCTGCCGGGCCCGCCGGTCGCCGTCCTGCTCGATCAGCCGGTTCAGGGCCTGCTGCATCTGATCCGATCGAGGCACGTCGGACAGCTCCTCCTGGCCGTGCTCGCCCGCCGACTCGATCGTCAGCGTGCCGGCGCGCACCATCCGGTCCCACAGCGATTGGGTGAAGGCGACATCGTTGATGCGCTGCAGCGAGATGTCCCGGCCGGTGTGGCGAAGCACGCCGCGCCGGATCAGCACCCGGTGCGTCGTGAAGATGTAGTGGGTCGTACGCCATCTGATCCACGGGCCGAACGAGAGCCAGCACAACAACACGAAGCCGACGACGATCACCGCGACGATCACGACCGTTCGCGTGGTTCCGTGGCTGGGCGCGAAGCCGATACCGAGCCCGGCCAGCGCGCAGATGACGAGGAACCAGAACGTCGCGGGAACCAGCGTGATCCAGTGTGGGTGCAGCCGCTCGACCACCTGCTCGTCGTCGGCGAGGATCTTCTCCGGATACGGCACGGCAGCCTCCCTGGATGACCAATGCCTTCGCAGGCTAGCGGGTCCGAGGCCTGCAGTCAGGCAGATCGGACGTGTTCGACGTCGCCGGCCGCAACGACCTGCTCCGCGGCAGGCGTGCGCACCACCAGCCGGCCGACCGGATCGACGGCAACCGCGTCACCTTCCAGCGCGCCGTCCGGCAGTGCCACGCGGACGTGCCGCCCGATCGTCGCGCACGCCTCGGTGTATGCCTGCGCCAAGCCGCACGGCTCCGCCTCGCCGTGGCAGTCGGACCATTGGGCAAAGCGCGCGTCCAACCGGGTGAGCACCGCGGTCAGCAGTTCGCTGCGATCGACGGAAGGTGCGCCGGCCAGCACCAGCGAGGTGGCGGCGTCGCCGGGCAGCTCAGCCGCCGAGGTGTCCACGTTCAGACCGATCCCGATCACCACGGCGTCGGCGTCGCCGGACGTCTGCGCCAGGATGCCGGCGAGCTTGCGGCCATCGGCCGCCAGCAGATCGTTGGGCCACTTAAGCCGGGTCTGCAGCCCGGTGACGGCGTCGACCGCCTCGTGCAGGGCGAGTCCGGCCAGCAGCGGCAGCCAGCCCCACTGCTGCACCGCGACGTCCGGGCGGAGCAGTACCGAGAAGGTCAGCCCGGCTCGGGGCGGCGACGTCCAGACGCGGTTGAACCGCCCCCGCCCGGCCACTTGATGCTCGGCTGCGAGCACGCTGCGATCAGGTGCGGTGGCGTCGGCGAGCAGGTCCGCGTTGGTCGAGCCGGCCTCGTCGACGACATCGATCCGGGCCCACCTGGGCTGTAATGCGCGACGCAGCCGCTCGGTGTCCAGCGCCACACGATCCATCGGCCAACCCTATGGCTAGGCTTGCAAGCCATGGCAGTCGATCCCGCGGGCCCGGATCTCGACCCGCACACCACCGCCGGCAAGCTGGCTGAGCTGCATCGCCGCTACGACGAGGCGGTGCACGCCGGCTCGGCCCGCGCGGTCGAGAAGCAGCACGCCAAGGGCAAGATGACCGCGCGCGAGCGCATCGAGGCCCTACTGGACGAAGGCTCGTTCAACGAGTTCGACGAGCTGGCGCGGCACCGGTCGACCACGTTCGGGATGGAGAAGAACCGGCCCTTCGGCGACGGCGTCGTCACCGGGTACGGGACGGTAGACGGCCGCCCGGTCTGCGTGTTCAGCCAGGACGTGACGGTGTTCGGCGGCGCGCTCGGCCAGGTGTACGGCGAGAAGATCGTCAAGGTGCTCGACTTCGCGATGAAGGTCGGCTGCCCGGTAGTCGGCATCAACGAAGGTGGCGGTGCGCGCATCCAGGAGGGTGTCGTCTCGCTCGGCCTCTACGGCGACATCTTCCACCGGACCGTCCGTGCCTCTGGCGTCATCCCGCAGATCTCGCTGATCATGGGTGCGGCCGCGGGTGGGCACGTCTACTCCCCCGCGCTGACCGACTTCGTCGTGATGGTCGACAAGACCTCGCAGATGTTCATCACCGGTCCGGACGTGGTGAAGACGGTGACCGGTGAAGAGGTCACGCTGGAGGAACTGGGCGGCGCGCGCACACACAACACGACGAGCGGTAACGCGCACTACCTCGGCGCGGACGAGCAGGACGCGATCAACTACGTGAAGGCGCTGCTCTCGTACCTGCCGTCCAACAACCTCGATCCGCTGCCGGTGTTCGACACCGAGGTCTCGGACGAGGTGGACGAGAGCGACGCGTTCCTCGACTCGTTCATCCCCGACTCGGCGAACATGCCCTACGACATGCACGAGGTCATCGCGCACCTGCTCGAC
>DATFTS010000698.1:0-1627 GCA_035261645.1 Jatrophihabitans sp.
CGCCGACCCGGTGCGGTTCGCGCTCGACCTCGCCGGCTTCCTCAAAGCCCTGCAGAGCGTGGACGCGACGGGCGGCCCGCAGCCGGGGATCCACAACTGGTACCGCGGCGGCACGCTACGCACGTACGACGAAACCACGCAGAGCGCCTTCGAGGAACTGGCGGACCACGTCGACGTCGCGCTGGCCCGGGAGATCTGGGCGAACTCGCTAGACGCAAGCTGGGACCGGGTCGACCGCTGGTTCCACGGCGACATTGCGGAGGGAAACCTGCTGCTCGAAAACGGCCAGTTGTCCGCGGTGATCGACTTCGGGACCTGCGGCGTCGGTGATCCGGCCTGCGACCTGGCGATCGCGTGGACGTTGCTGACAGCCGACGGGAGGCGGGCGTTCCGGGACCGCCTGTCGGTGGACGACGCGACCTGGGCACGCGGCCGAGGTTGGGCGCTGTGGAAGGCACTCGCCACCTACCGGTCGACGTACGACGCCTGCGCGAAGCAGGTCCTCGACGTGATCTTCGCCGAGTACCAGGGCGCGTGAGATGCACTATCCGTTGACGGCCGAGCGCCGTGACGCGGTCCTTGACGGGCTCACGAAGCTCTGGGGAGGCAGGCCCGTGGTCGTCGATGCGCAGCAGGTCGGACATGAGTGGGCGCCGGTGACACGCCTGGTGTTCGATGGCGGTACGTCGGTCATCGTCAAAACGCGGCGTGTGGACGGCGAGGGCCACGGCGGGCCGGCGTACCTGCGCCGCGAGGTCGCCGGACTGCGCACCGCTGAGGCCAGCGACGTCGCGGCACGGGTCATCCTGACCGACGACGAGGCCGGCGTCGTCGTCCAATCGGATCTCGGTACGTGGCCGACGCTCGAGGCCGTCCTGCTCGGCGACGACACGGACCGCGCCGCCGCCGCGATGATCGACTTCGCACGGACCGTCGGACGGCTGCACGCCACGACGCTGGGCCGTCGCGCCGAGCACGAAGCGGCCCTGGCGGAGTTCGGAACGAACGCACTCGTGACTGACCACGGCGTACGGCTGGTCGACTTCGAAGGCGCGCGCTTCGGCCATCCGGGGTTCGACATATCCTTCATCCACTACCCATTCCCCCACCACAGTGCGAACTGGTGCACGTTGCCGGAAGCAATCATCCGGGCCGCGGACGACGCGTACCGCAGTACCGTCGCACTGGACGGCCACGACCAGCTGCTCGCGGTCGGCGCGGCGGCTGCCCTCGCCAGCCGGGTGACCCGCCTGCCACTGATCGCGCGAGACGATCAGACTCCCCACGACAGCTGGCGGCGGCGCGCTCAGATCGTCCAGCAGATCGGAGTGTTCGAGCGACTCGCGGACCGCGCCGGTGTCCTGCCGGACCTGGCGCGCTGGTCCGGTGAGCTCGCTGCCGCGATGGCTGCTCGCTGGAGCGATGCCACCTGTCCCCCGCCGCGCGTGTTTCCTGCCTTCGACCAGTAAGGTTCCTTGTGATGCTGAGCTATCCCCTCCTCGATGTGCGCGTCAGTACGCCGGTGCTCGAGCTGCGTGGTGCCACGGACGAGCTGCTCGACCAGCTCGCGCCCGTCGTGCACGCGGGCAAGATGAACGCCGAGCCGTCGCCGTACGACGACCCGATC
>DATFTS010000699.1:0-3042 GCA_035261645.1 Jatrophihabitans sp.
GGGAAGAGGGGCAGTTAGGCGGTTCCGACGAACCATGCCTTCACAACGTGGCGGGTCACAAGGGTGTGCTGGCCGGGGCGCGCAGTCTGCACGGTCCAACTCGGACGCGACTCGTTGACACCCTCGTGCCGGGGCGTCATCGCCGCCCACACCGCGCCGGCGTGCACGCAGTAGTACGTGATGAACAGGTTCGGATGACCGAGCAGTGATCCACCTGCGCCGCCGGAACGGATCGAGCAGAAGTCGCCGTCGAGGAGCTTCATGACAAGGGGCGCGCGCTGCGCAGCCGGCGCCACGGGTGTCGGCGCGAAGGCACCTATCCGCGGAATGCGCACGAGGTGATCGGTACGTGGGTCGCGCATGCAGAGCACGCGATGCGGAAGCGCTGCTTTCCAGCATGCAACGGCATACTCGGCCGACGGGCTGCAGAACTCGATGTTGGGGCTGACCGCGGCAGGCGAGGGGTCGCGGAAGCTGCAGTCGACCTGCTGGTTGGGCTGACCGGTGACGGTGAAGCCTGCTCGCACCTGCCCGCTCGCCGTCACCGGGCGCACCACGATGCGGGCTGTCGCGGGGAACCCCTTGGTCGTGGCGGCGCTCGCGACGCCGACCGAAGTGGCAACTGCGGCGAGCGCGGCGGTGGCAACGGCGAGGGTGCGGATGCGCATCGAGGTAGCCCCATTCGTCAGGTCAGGTAGCCGCGAGGAGTATCCGGCGCGCGACCTGATACGACGCGGAGGCGGCTCCGGCGCGTCGCGTCCTCAGCTGCGCGACAAGTTGCCGATGGCCCGGCGGTCCCTAGGCTCAGACCATGGGTCTTCCGTCTCCCGCACCGGATCGCGCCGCAGTCGTCACCGGCGCGTCGTCCGGCATCGGCGCCGAGATTGCTCGCGAGCTGTGCCGGCGCGGTCACCAGGTGGTGCTCGTCGCGCGCTCGGCCGACAAGCTGGATCAGCTCGCCGCCGGTATGGACGGACGCGGCCACCCGCTGCCTGCGGATCTCTCCGACCGAGCGGCCCGGGCGAAGCTGCTCGAGCGCATATCTCAGCTCGGCCTGGTGCCCGACGTCCTCGTCAACAACGCCGGGCTGTCGACGCTCGGTCCGGTGGCGAAGGCCGATCCGGACGCTGAGCTGAACATGATCGAAGTGGACGTGGTGTCAGTCGCCGACCTGTGCACGCGGTTCCTGCCGGGCATGGTCGAGCGAGGCCGCGGGGCCGTGCTCAACGTCTCGTCCATTGCGGCGTTCCAGCCCTTGCCTGGGCAGGCCGGCTACGCGGCCGGCAAGGCGTTCGTCCTCTCGTACACGCAGAGCCTCGCGGCGGAGTTGCGGGGCACCGGCGTCACGGCGACTGCGCTGTGCCCCGGCCCGGTCGCGACCGGCTTCGGCGAGACGGCCGGATTCTCGAAGGGCGACGCGGAGCATGCGCTGCCATCCATCCTGTGGGTCGACGCGCCAGCCGTGGCTAGGGCGGCCGTCGACGGGATGGCGCGTGGGCGGCTGGTGGTGATCCCGGGTGTGGCGAATCGGGTCGCGGCCGCGCTGGCGCAGGTGACGCCGCGCACCGTGCTGCTGCCGATCCTGCGACGCGGCCACCCCGGCCTGAGGTAGGCACGCGTCCGCCCGTCCGCCCGCTCTTCCCCTCCGTCCGTCCGCTCTTCCCCTCCGTCCGCCCGTCCGCCCGTTCGTCCGTCCACTCTTCCCCTCCGCTGTGGCTCAAAAAGTCGTCCAAATTCAAGCCACAACGGAGGGGAAGAGGGGTTACACCGGCGCGAACAGGGGGTCGACGGGCATCCCCGCCCGCCGCGCGAACTCGCGCAGCCCGGCCACTTGGCGCGGGCCGAGCGAGAAGTCCAGCGTGCGGAAATAGCGGGCAAGCGTCGCCGCGTCGAAGACCTCCCACCGCGCGGCAGCCGACGCCACCTCGTCGACGTGCGCCAGCGCGTCGTCGCGGCTGCGCACGAATGCGTCGTGGACGTCCTTCACCAGGCCCGGGTTCTGCTCGGCGTACGACCGGCGCGCGGCCCAGATCGCGAACACCATCGGCAGCCCGGACCACTCGCGCCACGCCTGCCCGAGATCGTGCACGGCCAGCCCACGCCGCGGCGCGTCGTAGGTCGCGCGCAGCGCGGCGTCGCCGATCAACACCGCGGCGTCGGCTTCGAGCAACATCGTCGTCAGGTCCGGCGGGCAGGTGAAGTACGACGGACGGACGCCGTGCACCTGCTCGAGCCACATTCGCGCGAGCAGCACCGACGTCCGCGAGGTGGAGCCCAACGCGACCCGTCGCCCGTCCAGCTCGGAAAGCGGCACCTGCGCCACGAGGTTGACCGACAGCACCGGCCCGTCCGACCCGATCGCGATGTCAGGCAGCACGACCAGATCGTCGGCGTTGCGCAGGTACTCGACCAGCGAGATCGGCCCGATGTCGAGCTCGCCGGACACCAGCAGGTCGTTGAGCCGGTCGGGCGTGTCCTTCGTCAGCTCGACGTCGAGCAACGTGCCGGCGCGGACGAGCCCCCAGTAGATGGGCAGGCAGTTCAGGAACTGGATGTGCCCGACGCGCGGCCGCCCACTCACCCGACTGACACTACGCGGGCGGCCACACGCAGCTACGGCACCACTGGCAACGTCAGCGTCTGCCCGGCGCCCGACGCGATCGTGACCGGAGTCGAGACCAGCCCGGCGCGGAAGTTGTCCGAACCACCTGCGATCACGAGCCGGACGGTGTGCCCCGCGGCGAAGCGGTGCACGATGCCAGGCAGCGTCACCTTGATCGGCTTGCTGACGTCCGGCACGCGGATCGGTGCCTCGAGCCCGTGGATCAGCGCGGCGGTGCCATCCGGCGCCACGTCCTCGATCTTGACGAACAGCACGAGCTGCCCGGCCGGTCCGGTTGCCTGCGAAACCTGCGCGCTCGGCGCCTGCACCTGCACGTTCACCACCGGCAGGCCGGCGACGTTCACCGGCGTGGTCAGCGGAGCGCTCGTCCAGGTTGCGAAGGTGCCGGGC
This sequence comes from Jatrophihabitans sp., assembly GCA_035261645.1. Taxonomy (GTDB): domain Bacteria; phylum Actinomycetota; class Actinomycetes; order Mycobacteriales; family Jatrophihabitantaceae; genus Jatrophihabitans. The sequence continues at coordinate 3,014 of DATFTS010000699.1, forward strand.
AGGTCCGCCTGCGGCACCTGGCCGGTGTA
>DATFTS010000700.1:0-4347 GCA_035261645.1 Jatrophihabitans sp.
GCCTGCAACTGCCCGAGCGCGCCCGCACTCGACAGGTGCAGGACGTGCGCGCGTCCACCCGTCTCACACGCGGCCGCGATGACCCGTGCGATCGCGTGCTGTTCGGCCTCAGGTGGTCGCGAACGCAGGAACGTGCCGTAAGCAGTGCCCTCCGCCGGTGGCGCGCCGGCGATCACGTCGGCGTCCTCGGCGTGCACGATCAGCAGGGCGCCGAGCCGGGCCGTCTCGGCCATCGCCGCCGCGAACTGCTGCGCGTCCAACGGTGGAAACTCCTCGACGCCGGAGTCGATCAGAAAGCACTTGAAGCCGAACACGCCCGCGTCGTGCAGCTTGGCGATGTCGGGAAGATTCCCGGGCACCGCGCCGCCCCAGAAGCCGACGTCGACGAACGTCTGACCCCATGCGGTGTCGCGCTTCTGTTCCAGCGCGTCGACGGTGGTCGTCGGCGGCACGCTGTTCAGTGGCATGTCCACGATGGTGGTGACGCCGCCGGCGGCGGCCGCCTGCGTCGCCGTGGCGAAGCCCTCCCACTCGGTGCGGCCCGGCTCGTTGACGTGCACGTGCGTGTCGACGAGGCCGGGCAGCACCACCCGTCCTTCGGGCACGACGATCTCGTGCGTCGCATCGAGCGGTGCGTCCCGCTCGCCGACGACCACGATCCGGCCGTCGCTGATGCCGATCGCGGCGGAGCGTTCGCGGCCCCCGACCACGGCCCGGTCGGCACGGATCACCCGGTGCAGGTTCATGCGAAGTCGTCCAAACGATCGGCTATGCGCGCGCCGATGCGGTGCAGCAACGTGTCCGGGTGCGTGAACGCCTCGCGTTCAGAGCTCGCCTCCGCCAGCAGCGTGTACACCGCGTCGAACCCCGCCTCCTTGGTCTGCGCCTCGTCGAGCAAGCATCGGCCGGCCACCGCCACGACCGGCACGCCGGCTTTCTGGGCGGCGGTCGCGACCCCGACGGGGGTCTTGCCGTTCAGCGTCTGCGCGTCGATCGATCCCTCACCGGTGACCACAAGGCAAGCACCAGCGAGCTGCTCGGTGAAACCGACCAGCTCCAGGACGAGTTCGACCCCAGGACGCAGCCGCGCGTCGAGCGCTGCCACCGCGGCGAAGCCGACTCCGCCTGCAGCCCCCGCGCCGCGGTCGCCGCGATGGTCCGTGCCCACGGCGTCAGCCACGACGTCGGCCCAGCGCGTGAGCGCCGCATCCAGCTCGCGTACCTGCTCGGCAGATGCACCCTTCTGCGGGCCGTACACGGCGGCGGCGCCGTGCGGCCCGGTCAGCGGGTTGTCGACGTCGACCGCCACCTCGAGCCTCACGTCCCTGACGTCCCGCAGCCGACGGCGTAGCGCGCTGAGGTCGAGCGTCGCCACGCCGCGCAGCGGCCCACCGCCGTCGCCGATGTCGTAGCCGTCGGCACCGAGCACGCGCGCGCCCAATGCCTGCACCAGCCCAGCTCCCCCATCCGTCGATGCGCTGCCGCCGATGCCGATGACGACGTGCGTACATCCGTCGTCGAGGGCCGCGGCGAGTACTTGGCCGACGCCCCGGCTGGTGGCCGTCATCGGCGCGCGCGCACCGGCCAGCTGGGCGAGGCCGCAGATCGCGGCGAGCTCGACGATCGCGTCGCTGCCGCGGCGGGCGTAGCTCGTCCGCACCGGCCGGCCTAGCGCATCGACCGCGTCCACCGCCACCCGATCGAAGCCGGCACTGAGAACCGCGTCGAGCAGCCCGTCGCCGCCGTCGGCGACCGGCACGGTCACGATGTCGACGTCCGGCCGCCGCGTGCGGATTCCGGTCGCCAGATGGCGAGCGACTTCGGCCGCGGTCAGCGACCCCTTGAACTTGTCAGGGGCCAGCAGCACGCGTGTCATCAGTCGAGGTTGGCATAGACCGAGGTCGGCGCGTCAGCAGCCGCGGCCGCGAGTTCCTCGAATTCGGTGATGCCGTCGATCTCGAGGCCCATCGACACGTTCGTGATCCGCTCGAGGATCACCTCGACGACCACCGGCACGCGGTGCTCGACGATGAGCTTCTTCGCCTGCTCGAGCGCCGGCAGGATGTCGTCCGGTTCGAAGACACGGATCGCCTTGCAGCCGAGGCCCTCGGCCACCTTGACGTGGTCGACGCCGTAGCCGTTGAGCTCAGGAGCGTTCACGTTGTCGAACGACAGCTGAACGCAGTAGTCCATGTCGAACGCGCGCTGGGCCTGCCTGATGAGGCCGAGATAGGCGTTGTTCACCAGCACGTGGATGTAGGGAATGTTGAACTGCGCACCGACCGCCAGCTCCTCGATCATGAACTGGAAGTCGTAGTCGCCGGACAGCGCGACGACGGTGCTCTCCGGGTCGGCCGTGGCGACGCCGAGCGCGGCGGGCACGGTCCAGCCCAGCGGGCCGGCCTGCCCGGCGTTGATCCAGTGCCGCGGCTGGTAGACGTGCAGCAGTTGCGCCGCCTGGATCTGCGAGAGCCCGATCGTGCTGACGTAGCGGACGTCCTTGCCGAAGGCCCGGTTCATCTCCTCGTACACGCGCTGCGGCTTGATCGGAACCGCGTCGAAGTGGGTGCGCCGCAACAGCGTCCGTTTGCGTTCCTGGCACTGCGCCGCCCACGCGCTGCGATCGGGCAGGCTGCGTTCGCGCGCCGCCTCGACGAACAGCTGCAGCGCCGCCTTCGCGTCGGACACGATGCCGTAGTCCGGCGCGAAGACGCGGCCGATCTGCGTCGGCTCGATGTCGACGTGGACGAACGTGCGTCCCCGCGTGTACGTGTCGACGCCGCCGGTGTGCCTGTTCGCCCAGCGGTTGCCGATGCCGAGCACGAAGTCGGCCGCCAGCATCGTCGCGTTGCCGTAGCGGTGCGCGGTCTGCAGGCCGACCATGCCGGCGTTGAGATCGTGATCGTCCGGGATCGAGCCCCAGCCCATGAGGGTCGGCACCACTGGCACGCCGGTCAGCTCGGCGAACTGGACGAGCAGGTCGGCGGCGTCGGCGTTGATGATCCCGCCGCCGGCGACGATCAAGGGTCGCTGAGCTGTGGCCAGCATGTCGAGTGCCTTCTCGATCTGCGCCCTGCTCGCGCGCGGCTGGTAGACCGGCAACGGCTCGTAGGTGTCCGGATCGAACTCGATCTGCGCCTGCTGCACGTCGATCGGGAGGTCGATCAGCACAGGGCCGGGCCGGCCGGAGCGCATCAGGTGGAAGGCCTGCTGGAACGCGCCGGGCACCTGCGCCGGCTCCAGCACGGTGATGGCCATCTTGGTCAGTGACTTGGCGATCGACGCGATGTCGACGGCCTGGAAGTCCTCCTTGTGCAGCTTCGCCACCGGCGCCTGGCCGGTGATGCACAGGATCGGGACCGAGTCGGCGCCTGCCGAGTAGAGACCAGTGATCATGTCGGTGCCGGCCGGGCCACTCGTGCCGATGCAGACACCGATGTTGCCAGCCTTCGCCCGGGTGTAGCCCTCGGCCATGTGCGACGCGCCCTCGACGTGCCGGGCGAGGGTGTGCTGCAACCCGCCGTTGGTGCGCATTGCGTTGTAGAAGGGGTTGATCGCGGCTCCGGGCAGGCCGAAGACGTGCGTGACCCCTTCTTTCTTCAAGATCTCCACTGCGGCCTGGGCCGCGGTCATGCGTGCCATATCGATAGTCCGTCTCGACTCGTCGGGTAGTTACTGCGGCGCCTTGCCGGCGAGCCGCTCGACGCCGCGCAGCAGCGCGGAGTGGTCGAGCGCGCCGTCACCGTTGGCGCGTGCGGACGCCATCAGTTGTGCGACGATCGCGCCCACCGGCAGGACGACGCCAGCCTCGCGCGCCGCGGACGTGACGATGCCCATGTCCTTGTGGTGCAGATCGATGCGGAAGCCGGGCGCGAACGATCGGTTGAGCATGTTCTCGCGCTTCTGCTCGAGGACCTTTGAGCCGGCGAGACCGCCGCCGAGCACGTCGAGCGCTGCGGCGGTATCGACGCCATAGGCCTCGAGGAAGACCAGCGCCTCGGCGAGCACCTGGATGTGCGTGCCCACGATCAGTTGGTTGGCGGCCTTCACCGTCTGGCCCGCGCCGTTCGGCCCCACGTGCACGACCGTCTTGCCGACCACGTCGAACACCGGCTTCGCCGCTTCGAAGTCCGCGCTGTCGCCGCCGACCATGATCGAGAGCGCCGCGTTCTTCGCCCCGGCCTCGCCACCCGACACCGGAGCGTCGAGCAACCGGAAGCACTTCTCCCCTGCGATGGTTGCAAGTTCGGCGGTGACGTCGGGACGGATGCTGGAGAAGTCGATCACGAGCGTGCCGGGCTTCGCGGTGTCGAACACGCCACCTTCGCCCAGCAGGACGTCCTGGAC
>DATFTS010000701.1:0-1992 GCA_035261645.1 Jatrophihabitans sp.
CACCGCGGCGGGCATCTTCTACGCCCTGCAGGACGTCGCCACACGCGGCGCCATCGACGTTGTGCACGGCCGAGCGTGGGGCGCGCTCATCTCCACGTGTTGGCCCTACGTGCTGCTGGTGGCGGCGGTCGCCGGGGTGCTGGTCTCGCAAGCGGCGTTCCGGGAGGCGCGCCTGGACTGGTCGCTGCCGCCCACCGTCGCGATCCAGCCGATCGTCGGCGTCGCCATGGGCGTAGGACTGCTCGGCGAGCATCTGCACCACACCGGATGGAGCCTGGCCCTGGAAGCAGCAAGCATTCCCATCACACTCCTGGGCGTCCTCATCGTCGGGCGCTCGGCAGCGCTGCGGGCACACGGCCTGCACGTGCCGCGCGCGGAGCAACGCGCAGCCGAGAAGCAGCGCGTCGCAGCGCGCTCCACCTGACGAGACCTGACGAGGCTTACCGGAGCGAGATCGCCGGCATGCGCAACGGGCCGGCCACTGGCAACCCGAGCGCTGCCGCCAACCCGGCCATGTCACCCCAGGCGGACACGCCCGCTGCCGCCCGAGGGTCGTCGCTCGAGCGCGGCCGGCGCAGCTGCTGCACCGGCGAGACGTGCACTGCGGGACGCACCGGCGCATCCGAGGGCAGTCCCGCGCGCTGGCGGGCGATGTCCGCCGCGTCGCGCAGGCTGCCCAGCAGGTCCACCAGCCCGTTGTTCGCGGCGTCCGTCCCTGACCAGATTCGGCCCTTTGCGATCGCGTGCACCGCGTCCCAGCTCATGCCGCGTCCGTCGGCGACCTTCTGGACGAAGTCGCGGTAGAGCCGGTCGAGCAGCGCCCCTAGGCGCGCTCGCTCGTCGTCGGAGAAGCCACGCCGCAGTGAGAACATTCGTGCGCTGCCCCCGTGCTCGACCGCGCCGGTGGTCAGGCCCAGGTGTCGCTCGAGCAGGTCCGACGCGACAACCTTGCCGCCGACCACCCCGATCGACCCGGTGATCGTCGTGGGCTGCGCCACGATCACGTCCGCCGGGCAGGCGATGTAGTACCCGCCGGACCCGGCCAGCGACGCCATCGACACCACAACGGGCTTGCCTGCATCGCGCGTGAGTCCTACCTCGCGCCAGATGGTGTCCGACGCGACGGCCGAGCCGCCGGGTGAGTCGATACGGAAGAGCACCGCGCGGACGTGCTCGTTCTCGCGGGCGGCCCGAAGCGCCGCGCACACGGTGTTGCTGCCGAGCAACTGCGCGCGCGGCATGGCCCGGGAGCGGCCCACCACGATCTCGCCGTGCCCCTCGACAAGGGCGACGACGTCGCGGTGCCGCTTGACAAGGTTCGCTGCTTTGCGCCGCGGTGCCCACTGATCGGCGAAGAGCAAGTGGACGTGCTCGCCTACCGTGCTGCGCACCTGCGCGTAGACCTCATCGCGGTAGCCGAGGTGGTCCACCAAGCCGGCAGCGCGCGCGTCGTCCGCCGACAGCGGCGCCCGCCGGCTGAGCTCCTCCACGACTGACGCCTCTAGCGCGCGACCGGACGCGATGGTCTCGATCGCGACCTCCCACGTGGAGGCGACCACCCGGTCGACGGCCTCCCGATGCTCCGGCGTGAACTCCTTGCGCATGACCCGGTCTGCCGCGTTCTTGTATTCGTAGCGCTGCTCGAGCTGCGGCTCGACACCGAGCTTGTCCAGCGCGCCGCGCAGGAACGTCGTCTCGGCGGCGACACCCATCAGACCGACCTGGCCGGACGGTTGCAGCCAGATCTCGGAACACCCGGTGGCGAGGACGTAGTCGGCGGTGCCGTTGCCCACCTCGCCGAAGGTCTCGGCCCAGCCGATCACCGGCTTGCCACTCTTGCGGAAGACCCCTAAGGCGTCACGCAGCTCTTGCGCGGTGGCCCACGGCAGCACACCGCCACCGAGCTTCACGACGACCCCGACCACGCGCCGGTCGTCCCCGGCCTCGTGCAGCGCACGCAGCACGCCACGCAGCCGTGGCCGGTGCCGGCTG
>DATFTS010000702.1:0-3981 GCA_035261645.1 Jatrophihabitans sp.
GTGGAGCTCGCGACGATCATCGCCCGGCGGCTGAGCCTGACCGGCGCGCTCGGCACGGTGGCCGAGTCAGTCGACGGCGTCTACTCCGGCGCTCTGATGGGCGAGGTCCTGCACGGCGAGGCCAAGGCGGCGGCCGTCCAGGCGCTGGCCGCTCGGGAAGGGCTCGATCTGGCGCACTGCTCGGCGTACTCGGATTCGATCAACGACCTGCCGATGCTTTCCCTCGTCGGACGGCCGGTGGCGGTCAATCCGGACTCCGCCCTGCGCGCCGAGGCGAAGCGCCGCGGCTGGGAGATCCGCGATTTCCGCACCGGCCGGAAAGCAGCCCGGATCGGGATTCCCGCCGCGATCGGCCTCGGCGCGGTGGCCGGCGGGCTGGCGGCCGGAGTTGCGGCGCGACGGGCCCGGGCCGCTCAGCGCCAGACGGAGCGGCGCTGGACGAGGAGCCGGTAGAGGCTGCTCTGGATCGTCTCGCGGACCCGGTCGGCGAGATCGAAGACCACGGCCGCGTCGTCGGCCGCCTCCTTGTCCAGGGCCTCGGTGTGGATCGCGGCGCCGAACTCGATGTACCACTTGCTCGGCAGCGGGACGAGGCCGAGCGGCCCCAACCACGGGAACGTCGGCGTCAACGGGAAGTACGGCAGGTCGAACAGCCGGGCCATCAGCTTGGCGTTGCCGAGCACGGGATGGATCTCCTCCGACCCGACGATCGACACCGGGATGATCGGCACGCCCGCCTTGATCGCCGCGTGGACGAAGCCGCCGCGGCCGAAGCGCTGCAGTTTGTAGCGCTCGCGGAACGGCTTGCCGATGCCCTTGAAGCCTTCGGGCCACACGCCCACGAGCTCGCCCGCGGTCAGGAGTCGCTCGGCGTCCTCGGCGCAGGCGAGCGTGCTGCCGGTCTTGCGGGCGAGCGTCGCGAGCCCCGGCACGGCGAAGAGGAGGTCGGCGCCGAGCATGCGCAGGAAACGATGCGCGGGGTGCTCGACGTGCACGGCCACGGCGGTCATCACCGAGTCGAGCGGCCACAATCCGCCGGCGTGGTTGGCGACGAGCAGCGCGCCGCCCTCGGACGGGATGTTCGCAACGCCGTGCACGTCGACGCGGAACCAGCTGTCATAGAGCGGGCGCAACGCGGGCAGCACGACCTGCTCGGTGAGGTCCGAGTCGAAGCCGAACTCGTCGATCTCGTAACGGCCCTCCAGCCGCCGGTGCAGGAACTGCAGCGCGCTCAGCAGCCGCCGCTCTGCAGTCTGCTGCGGTTCGTCCATCGGCTCCGGCAGCAGGTCGACGGACGGCTGCGCCGGCGGCAGCGGGAGGATGATGTCGGCGCCGGTGCCGGGGCCAGGCGTCGGGCGGCCGCGGCGGCGGGCGCGGGTGATCGCGTCGTCGGTGTGCAGTGGGATGACCCGGGCTTCGTCCATCTCCCCGCTCTCCCGCTCGCCGGTGTCGATCACGGTGCTGACCCGATGAGGGCTCTGCGACCGATCCGCTCCTGCAGCATCTGCGACCCTACGCCCAGCAGGGCGAGCGCAGGCCGGGGTCGCGGCCGCAGGCTCTCGACGTAGGACTGCACCGCCGCGGCGGTGCTGTAGCGCGGCTGGTAGCCGAACTGCTCGCGCAGGCGCGTCGTGTCGACGACCCGGCCGAAGTTGAGGTAGCGCGACTCCTCGGTCGTGACGTCGATGACACCGCTGTTGCGCACCGCCGCGCCGACGAGCCCGAGTGCCGCGGCAGGCACCGCGATGCGCAGCCGGCCAGCAAGGCGCAGCAACTGCGACAGCGTGACGACACCCGCGCCGGCGACGTTCACGACGCCGGGGCGGTGCGCGATGGTCGCGAGTCGCAGCGCCTCGACCGCGTCCGACTCGTGCAGCAGTTGCATCCGCGGGTCGAAGCCGAGGGCGGTCGGGACGACCGGCATCGCCAGGTACCTGGTGAAGGCGGTGTCGACGGTCGGGCCGATGATCGTGGCCATGCGCAGCACGCTGACGCCGACGTCCGGACGGCGCCGGGCGAACCCGCGCACGTACTCCTCGACCTCGGCCGCGTCCTTGGCGTAGCCCGTCTGCGCTCCTTCGTGCGGATGCATGTCCTCGGTCAACACCGCGGGGTCGGCCGGACCGCAGCCGTAGAGGGCGGTGGTCGAGCGCAGCACGAGCCGCTCGACGGTCTCTGATTTCTGGCATGCGGCGAGCAACTGCATCGTGCCGATGACGTTCATCTCCTGCATCGCCACGCGACTGCCCACCGCGCGCGGCGAGGCCATCAGCGCGGCGTGCACGACGGTGCGGACCCCGGCCTGCGCCATCACCTTCGCGATGAGCGGGTTGCGGATGTCGGCGCGCACGAATTCGGTGCGCCCGAGCACGCCCAGGTCAGCCGGCCGGGGTGGGACGGCGTCGACGCCGATGATCCGCTCGACCTCCGGGTCGGCGGCAAGCTGGCCGGCGAGACGTCCGCCGAGAAATCGGCTGACTCCCGTGATCAGGACGACAGACATTGCAGTCGGCCGTCTCGCCCGATGTCGCTACTTCTTGTTGCGCCGCTGGACGCGGGTCTTCTTGAGCAGCTTGCGGTGCTTCTTCTTCGCCATCCGCTTGCGCCGCTTCTTGATGACAGAACCCATGCGAAACCTCGTCGATCGTCCAGGAATGGCCGGGCCAAGCGTACCTGCCGCCGGTCGCCCGCTCGCGCGCGCGCCAAAACCCGGTGGTCGGCGACCCCCGCCGCGCTCCCGGTGGAGCCTTTCCTCAGCTGGGGACGCTGCTCGCGCCGGCCAGCGCCTATAGCGCAGGAAAGGCCGCACCCTGCCGGGCACTTTTCCTCAGCTAGGGACGCCGCGAGCGACGCGGAGCGTACCTAGCGGAGGAAAGGCGTCGGCTGGAAGCGAGGCTCAGCCGGCTTCGATGAACGCGTCGCGCAGGTAGTCGTGGACGGACTTCTCGGGGACGCGGAAGGAGCGGCCGACGCGCACCGCAGGCAGGTCTCCCGCGTGCACCATCCGATAAACGGTCATCTTCGAGACGCGCATGAGCGTGGCCACTTCGGCCACGGTCAGGAACTTCACCTCGGCGAGGGCAGGGTCGACCGGACGAACGGTCGTGTCTCTGGACTCGTTGGGGTGCTTATCTCCCCGTGCTGCGGGCATGGCTCACTCACCGACACCTTCGGCACGTGTCGGGTCGTCGGCTTCCCCACCGACGAGACGGACACGCACGTGCTGGCATGAGATTAGCGGTACCAGTGGGGCGAATGCGATAGCTGAACCCCACCTCAAGCGTCACTCGAGCATCCATTTGCCTGGTTCATCCTCATTCTTCCGCACCGAGTTCCCTACTTCTCCTCGCGGCCGCCTCGATTGCGGCGAGCAGGGCGGCGCGGACGCCGTGTACCTCGAGCTCCCGGATCGCTGCGATTGTCGTACCGCCGGGACTTGTGACCGCCTCGCGCAGCTGCACCGGGTGCTCGCCCGAATCGCGCAGCATCACCGCGGACCCGATCGCCGTCTGCACGATCAGCTCAGCCGCCAATGTGCGGGGCAGCCCCAGCAGGATCCCGGCGTCGATCATCGCCTCGACGAGGTAGAAGAAGTACGCCGGCCCCGAGCCGGACAGCGCGGTCACCGCGTCCAGCTGGCTCTCCGGAACCCGCACGACACGTCCCACCGAACCGAGCAGACTCTCGGCGACCGCCAAGTCGTCGTCGTCCGCGTGCGCGCCTGCCGCGATCGCAGTCATGGCCTGGTCGACGAGCGCCGGAGTGTTCGGCATGCACCGCACGACGGCCAGCCCATCGGGCAATGCGCGCTCGATGTGCGAGGTGGTGACGCCGGCGGCCACCGAGACGACCAGGTGCCGCGCCTCGATGGCCGGCGCGACCTCGGCGAGCAGGGTGTCGATGTCCTGCGGCTTCACCGCGATGACCAGCGTCCGCGCCTGCTTCACCGCGCCCGGCACGTCGGCCACCTCGACGGCGAAG
>DATFTS010000703.1:0-3214 GCA_035261645.1 Jatrophihabitans sp.
CCGTGACCTTCTTCGACCAGAGGTCCTTCATCGTGTATCCGCCCTGCGCCTTCGCCAACCCGGTCTGGCTCGCGGTCGTCGACATCGTGGCTGCGGTGTCGCCCTCGTTGAACAGCGCGACCGCGACGTCGCCATTGGCCAGCGGCTTGGCGAAGACAAGATGTGTCCCGTCTGTCTGGACGACCCGACCCTGCGAGCCGAGCGGGTCCTGGTCGACCGCGATGACGTCCTTGTTCAGCAGGATGGACATCGTCTGCGCGCCGGCGCGGCGCAGGTCGGTGCCGACCAGCAGCGGCGAAGCCATCTCGGCCCACAACGAGAAGTGCGACTTGTACTCGGTGTCGGTCATGCCGCCGTTGCCGACCTCGAGCATGTCGGGGTCGTTCCAAGCGCCGGGGTGTGCGTGCTGGTCCAGCGGCGCGTTCTGGTTGACAATTGACTTGAGGCTGTTCCAGTTGTCGCTGATGTCACCGGTGGTGCGCCACAGGTTGCCAACGTCGCCGGCCCAGGTCCATGGCTGGTTCACCCCCCACTCGCACAGGCTGTAGACGATCGGACGGCCGGTTGCCGCGAGCGCGTCACGCATCGCGGTGTAGCGGTCGATGTACTGCTGCTGCGTGGTGCTACCGGCGTTGTTGCAGTTGTCGTACTTCAGGTAGTCGACACCCCAGTCGGCGAAGGTCTGGGCGTCGACCCGCTCATGGCCGAGGCTGCCCGGATAGCCGGCGCAGGTCGCCGTGCCGGCGTCCTCGTAGATGCCCAGCTTCAGTCCGAGTGAGTGGACGTAGTCGGCGGTGCCCTTGATGCCGTCCGGGAACTTGGCCGGGTCGGGCACCAGCCGGCCCTGGGCGTCGCGGCTGTGCGTCATCCAGCAGTCATCGATGTTGACGTACTGGTAGCCGGCCGCCCTCATGCCGGAGCTGACGAAGAAGTCGGCGGTCTGCTTGATCAGCTGCTCGCTGACGTTGCAGCCGAAGGCGTTCCAGTCGTTGAACCCCATCGGTGGCGTGCGAGCCAGGCCGTTGTCGAGTGCAAGCGCGCTCGGTGCGGCCGCGATCTGGACTGCGGCCGCGGCGGTCAGGAAGCCGGCCACCGCGAGGGCGCTAGCGACCAGCGCGGCGAGCTTGCGGGCAGCTATCCGAATGGTCTGATGCATCGTCCGTCCGGCCTCCTCGACCTCTTGCGCGACCCACACGCCCGCGCACAATCTCACAGATCCCGACATTTTCTAGCACCTATCCGCTGTCCGAGACAAGGTTTTCGCCCTATTTGCACAAATCTGGGCGTCGAACTTTACGCACGCCTCATAGTTGTCGGATTTTGTTGGAATTCAGTTCGGGTAGATGCGGCGTGGGCGCACGAACACGGCGGCGCGGCGCTCGCGGGCCATGACCCGGTCGTACTCGTCCCAGTCGTCGTGCGTTCCGCCGGCCGCGACGAACGCCTCGCGCAGCAGGATCCGCAGCCGCTCGGGGTCGACGCCCTCGTGCGGGTCGTCGGGTCCGATCACCTCGGCCACGCCGTCGACGCTCGCCCACTGCCAGCCGGCGCGGAAGGTCACCGTCGTCTGCGGCCGCCTGCGCAGGTTGGTCAGCTTGACCTTGCCGTACGTGACGAACACGACGTGTGGCTCGCCCGTGATCGGGTGGTCGAGCACCCCGGCGTTCACCAGGGACGCGTGAATCGTCCCGTCCTCGCGCAGCGTCGACACGATCGCCAAGCCGTGGTCCTGACGCGCCAGCGCAGCAACGTCATCCAGCGAAGTCACACCGCCATTCTCGTTGATCAACAGAGCATCTGCGTCGATATACGACCGGTTCGGTCTGTTGATGACCAGCGGGTTTCCACAGGACGGTTGTGTCGAGCGCGAGTCATCCACAGATGGCGGGCTGGCTGGGTCCGGGCGTGTCGCAAATCGGAATGCTGCGGCGATGCCACCGTTGCCGCGGGTTTTGACCGTCAGTGGCGCGCGCCGGCTGGGTTACACCGATGCGCACGTACGCACCGAGCTGCGCCGCGGAAATTGGCAACGGATGGCATCGCGCATCCTTCTGACCCGGCCGGACGAGGCCACCCGCTCCGATTGGATCAACGCCGCGATGGTGCTCGGCGGGCCGGCGGCCGCGCTGAGCGGTTGGGACGCGGTACGTCTGCGTGGACTCGGCACAGCTCGACCGCCGAGTCCGTACGTATTGGTGCTTGTCCCGACCGGGCGTAATCGAATCGTCGGCGGCGTTCACTTGCGCCCCAGCCACCGACCGGCGGCGACGACGTTGGTCTCAGCCTTGGACGAACACATCCCGTCAGCCCGTCTCGCCGCAACGGCTCGGGCAGTGTGCGACACGGCGCTGCTGTACCGGGAGTTCCCTGCTGTGCGCGCGATGGTGACTGCCGCGGTGCAGAAGGGCATCTGCACTCCGTCGGAGCTGGTCGCCGAGTACGAGGCCGGGCCACGGAACGGCAGCGCACATCTGCGTCGGGCGGTGCTCGACGCGCTCGCGGGGGCGCACTCCGTCGCCGAGGCCGAGGCTGTGCAGTTCCTCCGTTTGGCAGGCCTCGCGGGCTTCGAGGTGAACGCGCCGATCTACGACTCGCGCGGGAATCTCGTCGCCATCGTCGACTTGCTGTGGCGGCAACTGCGCGCAGTGGTCGAGATCGACAGCCGCGAGTACCACTTCACCGAGCAAGACTGGAAGGCGACGACCCGCCGCCATAACCTACTGACCGAACTCGATCTTGCGGTGAAGCACTACCCGCCGAGCGAAGTGCGCAACGGCAGGCAGGAGTGGGCCCGCGCGGTCGACCGGTGGCTGGCCGGACGCGCGCAGCTCCTAGGCGTTCCGTACCCGTAACGCCGCGTCCCTAGCTTGTGGATAGCGCACCTACATCAAGAGACCAGCGGCGTCGTATTTCGACGTAGCTGATCTGTTGATCAACGAGAGGGGGAACGATCCGACGAGAGGGGGAACGATCCAGGTGTGAGCGCGTCGTGGTTCCGCGCCGATGACTACTGGCTGAGCCGGCTGGTGTTCGAGCGTGGCCTCGCGCTGATCTACCTGGTCGCGTTTCTCGTCGCGCTCAACCAGTTTCGCGCACTGCTCGGCAGCGACGGCATGCTGCCCATCCCCCGGTTCCTCAGCCGTGTCTCGTTCCGGCGCGCGCCAAGCCTGTTCCACTGGCGCTACTCGGATCGGCTCTTCGCCGCGGTGTGCTG
>DATFTS010000704.1:0-3615 GCA_035261645.1 Jatrophihabitans sp.
TCGGCACGCTCCAGCCGAGGTCGTCGCCGGGCGCGGCGATGTAGCCGTCCAGGCTCAGGTTCATGCCAAAGGTCAGTTTCCGCACGGCGTCAGCCTCCCGTGAGTCGGTATTCGGCGTACAGACCGACACGGCGCGGAAAATTTCATCGGTCAGACCACACCGAGGGCTCGGGAGCACCACCAAGGCGGCATGTCCGGATGTTCGGCTGCTGCTGAGATGCTCTGACCGCCTGCTAGAGAGGGCCGATACGGCTAAGTGGCGCGACGATCCTGGTTGCGATTCCGACTATGTCGCTGATTGGGACTGTGCTCGATACAGGGTTGCAGTTGTTGAGGTTCGTTCCGTTCGTGTTGGGTCCGCAGTGGTCGCGCGAGTCCGCTGCATAGTTGCGGTAGTCACCCATCACCCAGACCCGGCCTGCCGGGACGGTGACGGGACCGAAGTTCGCCTTTCCATCGGGTGCGTCGATGTAGACGTAGAAGTTCTCGCTCAGCGTGCGCCAGGGGCCTGCTGTTCCGTGTTCGCTGACCATGACGCTGTCGCCCTGTCCGCCTTGAGTCGAGATCCCTTTGACGGTCTCGCCCCCCATTGCGATCACACGCAGCACAAGTGCCCCCGAGCCGCCCTTCCAGCCCGGCGGTGCATGGAAGACGACGATGTTGCCGTCATGGAGTCGGTCCGGGTGGCCATCCAGGCTGGACACCAGGACGTGGTCGTCGTCGCAGCCCTGACATCCCTGCAAGGTCATCGCCATTGCCTCGGAGGTGATCACGAATACTCCGCCGGAATTCGGTTCCGATGCTGGCGTTCCCGCCGACATCTGATCCAACGGAGTCGCCTCTGTCGATGGTGCCGCAGGTCCCGATGATCCACCGCTCGAACCTGCCGTGCAGCCTGTCAATGCTGCGCATGCCAGGCCTGCGATCACGAGGGTGCGAATCAAGGTGGTGCGCTTGCTTCTGATCATGAACCGCACTGGCGCAGTGTAGGTGCCTACTGCCGGATCTCGGCACGAAAGTGCGTTCATGTCCCGCTGTGGAGGTAGGCGTCGCGTGGCGTTCGGTCGCTGAGGATTGGTGGGGTCGGATGCGGTTATAGATGTCGCGGAAGCGGGCGGTCTCCGCTCAAGATCGGTTTCGGCTCGAAACCCTGCCAAGAATCTTGACGCAGTCCACTGGCACGAATGCGAACTGATGTTCTAATCTGAGTCCATGGGTTTCAACAACCCGGAGATTCCCTGGCATGAGCTCGAACGCCGGCTGTCCGGACGTCCACAAGCGCCGTGGCGGCAAGTCGCCGGTGACGGCGGCGACTCGCCGGCGTGGTCGCGCAAGCGCTCGTCCTACCAGCCCTCCGATCTGGGCGAGCGAGCCCAGCCGCAGGTGCCGTACGGCGAGTTGCACGCACACTCGTCGTTCAGCTTCCTCGACGGCGCGTCCGCGCCCGAGGAGCTCGCCGAAGAGGCGGTCCGGCTCGGTCTCGAGTCGCTCACCCTCACCGACCATGACGGCGTGTACGGCGTGGTCCGCTTCGCCGAGGCCGCGCAGGCCTACGGTCTGGCAACCGGCTTCGGTGCCGAGCTCGCTCTCGACGTCGAGCTGCCGAAGACGAAGGCCGAGCGGGACGTCGCGGCACGCGTCGGTAGCCCCGATCCCCCGGGCACACACCTGCTCGCCCTCGCTCGGGACCCCGCCGGATACGCCCGGCTGTCGCGAGTCATCGGCACTGCGCACCTGCGCGGCGGTGCGAAGGGCCGGCCGATCTATGACGGTCTCGACGAACTTGCCGATGCGGCCGACGGGCACTGGCTGATCCTCACCGGCTGCCGCAAGGGCGCGGTGCGGCGCGCGCTCGACCGCGACGGCGTCGACGGTGCTCGGCAGGCGCTCGCCGGCCTCGTTGATCGCTTCGGTCGCGACAACGTCGCCGTCGAGCTGACGTACGAGCTCGAGCCGCTCGCCGACGAGCGTTACGAGGTGCTTGCCGCGCTCGCGTTCGAGCTGCACCTCGACGTCGTCGCCACGACGGGGGCGCACTACCACGGCCCGCCGCGCCGGGCGCTCGCCACCGCGCTGGCAGCGGTGCGGGCCAGGACGAGCCTCGACGAGATCGACGGCTGGTTGCCGGCGTGGGCCGGTCAGCATCTGCGCAGCGGCGCCGAGATGGCGCAGCGGTTCGCGCGCTGGCCCACGGCGGTTCCGAACGCGGCGCGTCTCGCGAAGGAGATCGCGTTCTCACTGTCTCTGATCGCTCCGGACCTGCCACCGTTCCCGTGCCCGGACGGCCACGACGAGATGAGTTATCTGCGCGAACTCACCTACCGCGGCGCCGCCGAGCGGTTCGCCGGCAAGCCGCACGAGGCGCGGGCGTACGAGATCATCGAGCACGAACTGCAGATCATCGAAGAACTCAACTTTCCCGGCTACTTCCTCGTCGTCTGGGAGATCGCGACGTTCTGCCGGGACAGCGGGATCCTCTGCCAGGGCCGGGGCAGCGCCGCCAACTCAGCCGTCTGTTACGCGCTGAAGATCACCGCGGTCGACGCCGTCTTCCACGACCTGATGTTCGAGCGCTTCCTCGCTCCTGAGCGCGGGGAGCCGCCCGACATCGACATCGACATCGAGTCCGACCGTCGCGAAGAGGTCATCCAGCACGTCTACGAGATGCACGGACGTGAGCACGCGGCGCAGGTGGCCAACGTCATCACGTACCGGCCCAAGTCGGCGGTGCGCGACGTTGCGAAGGCACTCGGCTACTCCGTCGGCCAGCAGGACGCGTGGAGCAAGGAGATCGAAAGGGGCTACTACTGGTCGGCCGAGACGGAGGCTGACGTCGCCGGAGTCCCGCCGAAGGTCGTCGAGCTTGCCGAGGAGTTGCAGAACGCGCCGCGGCACCTGGGCATTCACTCCGGCGGCATGGTGATGTGTGACCGGCCGGTGATCGAGGTGTGTCCGGTCGAGTGGGGACGGATGCCGGGACGCACGGTCCTGCAGTGGGACAAGGACGACTGCGCCGAGATCGGGCTGGTGAAGTTCGACCTGCTCGGCCTCGGCATGCTCTCGGCGATCCAGTACTGCTTCGAGCTGATCACCGAGCACCACGGCGTCACGTACGAGCTCGCGACGATCCCCCAAGAGGCGCCGTGCGTGTACGACATGCTCTGCGCCGCCGACTCGGTGGGCGTCTTCCAGGTCGAGTCCCGTGCACAGATGGCCACGTTGCCACGCCTGCGGCCACGTAACTTCTACGACCTGGCCTGCGAGGTCGCGCTGATCCGTCCCGGGCCGATCCAGGGCGACTCGGTGCACCCGTACATCCGCCGGCGCAACGGCGACGAGGCGATCACCTATCTGCATCCGCGGCTGGAGAAACCGCTCAAGCGGACGCTCGGCATCCCGCTGTTCCAGGAACAGCTCATGCAGATCGCGGTCGCCGTCGCCGACTTCTCCCCGTCCGAGGCCGACCAGTTGCGGCGGGCGATGGGGTCGAAGCGTTCCCGCGACCGCATCGAGGCGATGCGCATCCGGCTCTACGACGGCATGGCGGCCAACGGCATCACCGGCGCTACCGCCGACTCGATCTACGAGAAGATCCAGGCGTTCGCGGCGTTCGGG
>DATFTS010000705.1:0-2918 GCA_035261645.1 Jatrophihabitans sp.
CTGATCACCAACGAGGACGGCGAGATCGTGATTCGCCGCGAGGTCAAATACATCGACGGGGCCCAGCGCGCTCTCGACGAGGCGTACGGCTGGGGGATGAATTGGACGCCCGGGCGAAAGTAGCGCGCCCGTAGCACCATAGAGAAGCACGCACCCAGCCTGAGGAGTCCATAGATGTCCGAGCTCGATCTCGGTTCGAACAGCGCGCCGGCGGCCACCGCGTCGGCGCCCGCCCCCGCTGCCGCCGCAGGTGGTCTCGTCCTCACCCCGCCGGCACCCGTCCCGCTGGTCAAGCAGGAAGAGGCCGCCGGGGCGGTCCCCGTCGACGAGGCGAAGAAGTCCGAACTCGCCCAGCGCGCCCAGGCGTTCGCGAACGAGCTGGCGGCGATGGATCACCGGGCGCCCGACTTCACGAAGAAGGTCGACACCATCACGTCGATGGGCGACAAGGACCTGCGCGCCTCGGCCAATGTCTCCAACCGAATGCTGGATCGTCCCGCCGCCGTCGTCAAGGCCGGTCGCGGATCGGGCGGCGGCGATGCGCAGACCCGGGTCGCGACGACCTTGAACGAGCTCCGCACCACGATCACCAATCTCGACCCGAACCGCGCCGACCTGAGCGGTGCCAAGAAGATCCTCAAGTGGCTACCCGGCGGCGACCGGCTGCAGAAGTACTTTCAGCGCTACGAGAGCGCGCAGACCCAGCTCAACGCGATCATCAAGTCACTCGAGTCCGGCCAGGACGACCTGCGCAAGGACAACGCGGCCATCGAAACCGAGAAGGCCAACATGTGGACGACGATGGGCAAGCTGGGCGAGTACAACGCACTCGCCGGCGCGCTCGACAACGCGGTCACTGAGAAGATCGCCGAGCTCGAGGCAGCCGGCAACACCGAGGCCGCGAACGCCCTGAAGAGCGACGTGCTGTTCGCGATCCGCCAGCGGCGGCAGGACATCATGACGCAGATGGCCGTTTCGGTTCAGGGCTACATGGCGTTGGACCTCGTGCGCAAGAACAACGTCGAGCTGATCAAGGGCGTCGACCGCGCCCAGACGACGACGATCTCGGCGCTTCGCACCGCGGTGATCGTGTCGCAGGCGCTGGCCCGGCAGAAACTCGTGCTCGACCAGATCACCGCGCTCAACACGACGACGTCCAACCTCATCGAGTCGACGTCCGCTCAGCTGCGGGTGCAGGGCGGGGAGATCAACCAGCAGGCGGCCAGCAGCACGATCGACATCCAGAAGTTGCAGGCCGCGTTCGACAACGTCTTCCAGACGATGGACGCGCTCGACACGTTCCGGGCGCAGGCCGTCGACTCGATGGCGCAGACGGTGACGGCGCTGGAGGGCCAGATCGAGCGCGCCAAGCCCTACCTCGAACGCACGCGCCGCGGCGAGGGACAGAGCGGCGAACTCCCGCCCGGCACGACGCCGCCGTCGATCGGACCGTGACTGACCGGACGTGACCTGGTTCAGACGGGGGCGGCAGCCGCCACCGGTTTCGCCGCAGCAGCAGGAGCAGGAGGACTCGCCTGACGCGCTGCGGCGCCGGCTGTGGGAGCTCGTCCAGTTCATCAATCGCAACGCCGGGAAGCTGCCGGTCGACGCCGTGGTGATCGCGCGACAGGTCACCGACAAGGTGCGCGAGGTGATCGAGACCTCGGCCGACGGCGAACTCGACGTCTACGCGGTTGTCCAGATCAACGGCATCGTGGGCGACTACCTGCCGACGACGCTGCGCACCTACCTGAACCTCGACCCTGCGTTGACCGTGCGGGTTGGCCCATCCGGGCGAACGCCGCGTGCGGCGCTTCGCGAACAGCTCGAGTCGCTGCGCGGCGCGGCCGAGGAGATGCTGCAGGCGACGCACGCTCACGACGTGGACGCCCTCTTCAGCCAGGGCAACTTCCTGAGAACCAAGTTCACCCGTTCGGACCTCGACCTCTGAGCCCGGGGCTGACCCTCGATACAGTCGAGAGTGAGATGGCCGAGATGAAGCGGGGCGCGAACGTCGCTCTCACCCGGGAGATTCCCGGCTTGAGACGACTCGCTCTCGGCATCAGTTGGAACGCCGGCGCTGAGCGCGTGCTCGACGAAAACCTCGTATTCGCCGCCGTCCTGCTGGGTCCGGACGGGCGCGCACGCAGCGACAAGGACTTCATCTTCTTCAATCAGCTCACCGCTCCTGACGAGTCGGTGCAGCAACTCGAGAAGGCGCTCGGCGGCGACCGGGAGCAGATCGAGGTCGATCTGGCCGCGGTGCCCGCCGAGATCGACCGCATAGCGGTGGTGCTCTACGTCAACGAGGGGCCTGCCCAGCATCGGACGCTGGGCCAGCTGCGCTCGTGCGTGGTCCGGATCGTGAACGCCGAGGACAGCCGTGAGCTGGTGCGTTCGGAGGAACTCGCCTCCGCGTTCTCGTCCGAGACGGCCGTGGTGCTGGGCGAGCTGTACCGGCACGACGGCTGGAAGTTCCGAGTTCTGGGGCAGGGGTACGCCAAGGGCGTGGCTGGGGTCGCCGCTGACTACGGCGTCCCGCTGTGACCACCCCACGAAGCCTCGACCCGGCGTCGGCCCCACCGCGGCCGGACCTCACCTTCCTGCGGCACCGGACGAGCCGCAAGCCGCCGGCTGCCACGCCGCAGGCACCGGCGTCCTCGCAGGCGCCGGCGTCCTCATCTGCACCGGCGTCGTCACCTGCGGCGGACTTCATCGCCGGCCGCGGGCCGCACGCGTCGCGGCATAACGAAACGACACCGCCGGCACCCGCTGTGCTGGGCGGCTCGCTCGACCTCTCCGAGCCGGCCGCCGCCGCACCGGCTGCGGCCGCGAGCTCACTAGATCTGTCCGATCCGCCGGCGGCTGCGCCCGGCGCCGCTGTCGTGCGTGCCGTAGCCCGGCTCCCGGTGCACCAC
>DATFTS010000706.1:0-2389 GCA_035261645.1 Jatrophihabitans sp.
TCGCGCGCGCCCACGTGCTCGCCGCGCAGCACGGTGCCGTGGGACACAGCTACATCGCGGGCGGCGAGAACCTGAGCCTGCGCCAACTGCTGGCCGAGCTCGCGTTGTTGACCGGGCTGCCGGAGCCGAAGCTGCGGGTGCCGCGCGGGCTTTCACTCGCCGCAGGCTGGGTCTCCGAGACCGTCGAGGGCCGGCTCCTGCGGCGGGTGCCGCGGGTGCCGCTCGAGGCAGTGCGCATGTCGACCACCCGAATGGCCTATGACGACTCCCGCGCCCGCCGGGAACTCGCATACGCCCCGCGGCCCGCTAGGCAGGCGCTGGCGGACTCCGCGCGTTGGTTCGTGAGCAACGGCTACGTGGCGCCTCGTCGAGCGGCCGAGATCACCTGGCGCTGACGGGGGTTGCGCCGTTCAGGTTCACAGCGACCTGGGTATGTCGGTGACCATGCCATCGCGTCCGCTGTCGGCGAACTGCTAGGAAGGAAGCGTGACCGCCCAGTCTGCGAGCCTCGGCCTGACGACTGTCGACCAACGGGAACCGGACTGGTTCAAACGTGCGGTCTTCTATGAAGTCCTCGTGCGCGGCTTCTCCGACTCCAACGGCGACGGCGTGGGCGACCTGCGGGGCCTGGAAGACAAGCTCGACTACCTCCAGTGGCTCGGCGTCGACTGCTTATGGCTGCCGCCGTTCTACCCGTCACCCATGCGCGACGGCGGATACGACGTCAGCGACTACACCGGTGTGCTGCCCGAGTTCGGGACCATCGACGACTTCAAATCGTTTCTCGACGCGGCGCACGCCCGCGGCCTGCGCGTGATCATCGACTTCGTGATGAATCACACGTCCGATCAGCACCCCTGGTTCCAGGCGAGCAGATCGGATCCGGAGGGCCCGTACGGCGACTTCTACCTGTGGAGCGACGACGACACGAAGTTCCCCGAGGCGCGGATCATCTTCGTCGACACCGAGAGTTCGAACTGGACGTTCGACCCGGTGCGCAAGCAGTACTTCTGGCACCGCTTCTTCAGCCACCAGCCGGATCTGAACTACGACTCGCCCGGAGTGCAGCAGGCGATCCTGGACGCGCTGCGATTCTGGCTCGATCTCGGCGTCGACGGCTTCCGGCTCGACGCCGTGCCCTACCTGTACATCCGCGAGGGGACGAACGGGGAGAACCTGCCCGAGACGCATGAGTTCCTCAGGCGGGTGCGCAAGGAGATCGACCGCGACTACCCCGACCGGGTTCTGCTCTGCGAGGCGAACCAATGGCCTGAGGACGTCGTCGCGTACTTCGGTGACCCTTCGGTCGGCGGCGACGAATGCCACATGGCGTTCCACTTCCCCGTCATGCCGCGCCTGTTCATGGCGGTGCGCCGCGAGAGTCGCTACCCCATCTCCGAGATCATGGACACCACGCCGCCGATCCCGGCGAACTGCCAGTGGGGCATCTTCCTGCGCAACCACGACGAGCTGACCCTCGAGATGGTCACCGACGAGGAGCGCGACTACATGTGGGCCGAGTACGCCAAGGACCCACGGATGAAGGCCAACATCGGCATCCGGCGGCGGCTGGCCCCGCTGCTCGAGAACGACATCAACCAGATCGAACTGTTCACCGCACTGCTGCTCTCGCTGCCGGGCTCCCCCGTCCTGTACTACGGCGACGAGATCGGCATGGGCGACAACATCTGGCTCGGCGACCGCGACGGCGTCCGGACCCCGATGCAGTGGACGCCTGACCGCAACGCGGGCTTCTCCTCGGCGGACCCGGGCAGGCTCTACCTGCCGGTCAACATGGACTCGATCTACGGCTATCAGGTGACCAACGTCGAGTCACAGACCCGCAACACTTCCTCGCTGCTGCACTGGACGCGCCGGATGGTCAACCTGCGCAAGGTGAACCCTGCCTTCGGCATGGGCACCTTCACCGACCTCGGCGGCAGCAACCCGTCGGTGCTCAGCTTCGTGCGCGCGTTCGGTGATGACATCGTGCTCTGCGTCAACAACCTCTCGCGCTTCCCGCAGGCCGTCGAACTCGACCTGCGCCCATGGGAGGGTTCGCAGCCGATCGAACTGCTGGGTGGCGCGCACTTCCCGACGATCGGCGAACTGCCGTACCTGCTGACGCTCGCCGGACACGGTTTCTACTGGCTGCGCATCCCCCGCCAGCCGCAGCCGACCGGGGTTCCGGCAGGTACGGAGGGGACGTCATGACACGAGCCGAGCACATCGCCGAACTGATCAGCGCCTGGGCACCGAGTCAGCGGTGGTTCGAGGGCAAGGGACGGGACGCGACGATGAGCGCGCAGCCTTTCGCCGACCTGCACGCCGAGCCGCCCGTCACGATCTGGACGCTGCAGGCCGAGTACCCGGACGGGGAGCCGGAGAC
>DATFTS010000707.1:0-4295 GCA_035261645.1 Jatrophihabitans sp.
GCGCTGGGCCGAATGGTCGAGGACGCGCGCGCCGACCGAAACACCGTGCCGGCGATGCTCGACGCCGTCCGCGCCGAGGCCACGCTCGGCGAGATCTGCAACGCGTTCAAGCCGCTCTGGGGCGAGTACCGCGAACCCGCCCGCTTCTGAGCGCTCACTTTCTCGAGTTGTCCGCGCTTCCGGCTGCCTGAGCGGCTGGGAGCGCGGACAACTTCCCGGTCGGTCTCGAGTTGTCCGCGCTTCCGGCTGCCTGAGCGGCTGGAAGCGCGGACAACTTCCGGGCACTCCCGCGTAGTCGCTCCCGAGTGCCGGGCCCGCCCCTGTGCAAACCCCGCGGTGATCAAGAGCCGGATTCCGTCGATATTCGACATATCCGCTCTCTTTATCAGCGCTGCGAATCCACAGGGATGCGCGGGGAATCACAGAAGTCCGCGCCGCGGGCGAAAGGTGCGCAGTAGCTAGCTGAAGTTGCCGTGGCGCCCCTCGCCTGCGGCGAAGCGCGCCGCGCCGTCGAGAGCCTGCCGCAGCACGCCCTGCCCGTGCGCGAACTCGATGGCCAGCGCGTCGGGCTCGCTGCGCCCGAGACCCTCGTAGACCGACCGGCGGTCGGCGCGGACGCACGCCTGCGGGAACTTGGCTATCTCGGCGGCCAGCTCCTCGGCCACCGCCCGCGCCCGTCCAGGTGGCACGACGCGGTTCGCGAAGCCCATGTCCAGCGCCTCCTCAGCGCCCACGGCGCGGCCGGTCAGGATCAGGTCCAGCGCCCGGCCCAGCCCGACGATGCGCGGCAGCCGGACCGTCCCGCCGTCGATCAGCGGAACGCCCCACCGCCGGCAGAAGACTCCCACCACGGCGTCTGACTCCATCACCCGCAGATCGCACCACGCGGCCAGCTCGATACCGCCCGCCACGGCGTGCCCACCGATCGCCGCGATCACCGGCTTGGACAACGCGAGCCGGCTCGGCCCCATCGGGCCCGGAGTGGACAGATCGGCGTCGAGCGGGTTCGACATCTGCTTGAGGTCCGCACCGGCACAGAACGTGCCGCCCGCACCGCAGAGCACGGCGACCAGGGCGGAGTCGTCCGCGTCGAATTCGCAGAACGCCTCGTGGAGCGCGAGTGCGGTGGGGCCGTCGACGGCGTTGCGCGCTTCGGGGCGGTCGATGACGACCGTCCATATCGCGTCATTGCGCTCCACCCGGACCGTCACCGCCGTGACGTTACCCAGTGCCAACGTCAGCCGTCGCCGTAACTGTCCTCACCGCTCGCGCGGTTTTGCTCGCCAGTCTGGGAAACTGAAGACATGCGTCCAGGAACACCCCGACGGAACCCGGCGCGCGGTGCTGCCGCGCCCAGCCCGGCGAGCGCCGCAGCCATGACCGGCGCCGTCGACCTCGCCGCGGTCAAAGCGCGGTCGGAGGCCGCCGCCCGTGCTGCGGAGGCCCCGGGACCTGCGCCGGGCAACTATGTCGTCGACGTCACCGAAGCCAGCTTCCAGGCCGAGGTGCTCGACCGCTCCTTCCAGGTGCCGGTGTTGATCGACCTCTGGGCCGACTGGTGCCAGCCCTGCAAGCAGCTCTCGCCGATCCTCGAGCGGCTCGCGAACGCCGCCGGCGGTGCGTGGGTGCTTGCCAAGATCGACACCGAAGCGAACCCGCGCATCGCGCAGGCACTTCAGGTGCAGAGCATCCCCACCGTCTACGCCGTGATCGGCGGGCAGCTGATCCCTGGGTTCCAGGGCGCCTTGCCCGAGGCGCAGGTGCGTGAGTTCATCGACGCGGTGCTCTCCGCGGCTCGCGAGGCCGGTCTGCCCACCGCCAGCGAGCCGCCGCCGGCCGGGCAGGACGCGGCGGCGCCGGAGCCGGAGCTGCCGGAGGACCCCCGCTTCACCGCTGCCGAGGACGCACTCGCGGCGGGCGACCTCGACCTTGCCGCGCAGCGCTACCAGGCGATCCTCGACCAGGAGCCAGCCAACCAGGAAGCCGGCTTGGCGCTGGGCCAGGTGCGGCTACTACAGCGTCTGGACAACATCGACCGCGACGCGGCGCAGCGTGCCGACTCCGCGCCGGACGACGTCGACGCCCAGCTCGCCGCCGCGGACCTTGCGTTTGCGAACAACGACGTGTCCGGTGCGCTCGACCGCCTGCTGGCGACCGTCGCGCGGACCTCCGGGGACGACCGCGAACGGGTTCGTGCCCGTCTGCTGGAGTACTTCGATCTGCTCGGCCCGGACGACCCTCGGGTTTCAGCGGCGCGGCGCCAGCTGGCCCGAGCGTTGTTCTGATGCCGCGGCGCCTCGACGCCGAGGCACAACCGACCGATCTGCAGACCGCCCGCCGGCGGGTCCGGCACCTGGTGGCGGTGAGTGAGCGAGACCCGCTCGCGCCATTCGCGCTGCGTCCGGAGAAGAGCTACGTGTTCGCCCCGGACGGCGAGGCGGCGATCGCGTACCGCGTCCGGCTCGGCCTCGCGGTGGCCAGTGGCGACCCGGTGGGCGCGTCCGAGAGCTGGGCGGCAGCGGTGTCCGCGTTCGTCCAGGAGGCGCGGCGCCGCCGGCTGCGCATTGCGGTGATCGGCGCCGGCGAGCGGGCCCGGCCACTGTGGGAGGCCTACGGACTGCGGCACGTGACGATCGGTCGCGACGTCGTCGTGCGCCGTTCGGAGTTCTCCATGCAGGGCCGGCGCTTCCGCAATCTGCGCCAGGCGATCCGCCGCTCACACAACGCTGGCGTCAGCGTCGAGATCTGCCCTGAGGGGGCGCTGCGCCCGGAGCAGGTGCTGGAGCTGCGCGGGCTCATGAAGCGCTCGCACCGGGAGGACACCCGCGGGTTCTCGATGATCCTGGGACGGCTCTTCGACGGCACCGAGCCGCACGCGGTGGTCGCGGTGGCGCGCGACCGGTACGGCAACCTGGTGGGCGCGCACCGCTACCTGTGGGCGGGCAAGCAGGATCTCTCCCTTGATCTGCCGATCCGGGCCCAGAAGGCGCCGAACGGTGTGGACGAGCGGCTCATCGCCGAGATCGTGGAGTGGGGTGCCGCGCACGGCGTCGAGCGCATCTCGCTGGCGTTTGCCCCGTTCCCTGATCTCTTTGCCAACCGCCATCACCTCGGGCTCCTGGGCAAGATCGGCTTCGGCCTCGCACACCTGCTCGATCCGCTGATCAGCGTGGAGCGGCTCTACCGCTACCTGCGCAAGTTCCACGCCTTCGATCAAGAGCGGTACGTGATGCTGCGATGGCGCCAGGTGCTGCGCGTGGCGATCGTCCTGCTGCTGCTCGAATTCGGCGGCTGAGCCGTTACTAGGCGATAGGGATGTCCCCGTCGGTCACCACGTCCTCCGCGAGTTCGCGCAGCTTGCGGTGGCTGCGTTGACTTGTGTGCCGTAGCACGTCGAACGCCTCCTGGGGCGACAGTCCGCGGCGCACCGCAAGGATGCCGATCGCGGTGCCGATCTGCCGGTTCGTCGCCAGCGCCGTTTCCAGGTTCTGGATGTGCTCGCGTGCCTGCGTGAGCTCGCCGGCAAGCTGTTCCACCCGCTGCAGCGATTCGGCCAGCGCCGTCCGCAGTGCGCCTGTGTCAGCGGTCAGGTTCCGTGAAACTGCCTTGGCGCTCGCAGCCCGCTGGAACAGCGCGTTGTCGACCGGTCGCCCGTCCAAACCCAAAGCCTCCCGCCGTCCCTCCTAAGGGGACTTTAGGTGAGGCAGTGCGCCGCGATCTGTCCGCTCAGCGCACGTAACGTAGCCAGATCGTGCCCAGTGGCGGCACCCGCAACGTCACCGACGCCGGCTGCCCGTGCCAGGGCTCATCCGTCGCCTCGACCCGGCCGAAGTTGCCCACACCGGAGCCGAAGTAGACGTCCGCGTCGGTGTTGATGATCTCGTCCCACTCGCCGGCGAAGGGCAGGCCGAGCCGGTAGCCCTCGTGCGGTACGGACGCGAAGTTGGCGATGCACGCGATCACCGATCCGTCGTCGCCGAAGCGCAGCCACGAGAACACGTTGCCGGGCGCGTCGTTGGCGTCGATCCAGTGGAACCCGTCCTCGGACGTGTCACGCGACCATAGCGCCGGCGTATCGCGGTAGACAGTGTTCAGGTCGTGGATCAGACGCGCCACGCCGCGATGTCCGGGATCGTCGAGCACCCACCAGACCAGCGACCGCGACTCCGACCACTCCGCGCCCTGCGCGAACTCCTGACCCATGAACAGCAACTGCTTGCCGGGATGTGCCCACATGAAGGCGTACAGCGCGCGCAGCGTCGCCATCTTCTGCCAACGGTCGCCCGGGATCTTGT
>DATFTS010000708.1:0-3411 GCA_035261645.1 Jatrophihabitans sp.
CATGCGGTCACGGGTGGCTACTTCGACTGCCACTACGGCGGTCAGCTGGACCCGAGCGGTTACGTGAAAGGCTGGGCGATCGAGCGCGTCAGCGACATGCTCGCCGAAGCAGGCTCGGCGAATCACTGCGTGAACGGCGGCGGCGATGTGCAGTGCGTCGGATCGCCCGCACCCGGCCGGCTCTGGCACGTCGGGATCGCCGACCCAAGGCACCCGGGCCGAGTGCTCGCGTCCGTACCCGGCAGCCGGCTCGCCGTCGCAACGTCGGGCAGCAGCGAGCGCGGAGCACACATCGTCGACCCGCACACCGGCGCGACGCCGAGTGCCTTCACGTCCATCACTGTCGTCGGCGCCAGGCTCGCCGAACTCGACGCCTACGCGACCGCGGCGTTCGCGATGGGAGCGGACGCGCTGCCGTGGCTCGAAGCAGAGCGGTTCACCGCAGTTCTGGTCAGCGCGGACGGCGAGGTGCGTATTACCCGGTTCGACGGGTCCCAGCAAGCACGCGACACGTACGCTTGTACGCATATCGAGTAGCTGCACGTATTGCGCCCAGCCGGTCGGTGTGCGAGCATCGGCGCCTCGGGATCTCGCTCTCTTGGGGGATCGAGCACTTGCCCGAGCACCCGGCCCGCAACGACGCGCGGCGCGCGTCCATCGCCGAACCACGGAGGATTCGCCACGATGCAGACCATTCCGGATCCCGAGCCGCAGGCCTCGGCGCACACTGACCGGCCGGCCGGCCGGCGCCGAGTACGACTCGTCGCCGCCGCGCTCGCGGTCGCCGCTGCAGCCGCCGGCCTCGCTGCCTGCAGCTCATCGGGCAAGTCGAGCGCCGGCTCAACCGGCTCAACTGGCGCAGCCGGCACGACCGGCAGCAGCAGCAGCGCCGGCAGTGCCGCCGGCGTCACGATCGCGGGCCACACGATCACCGCGGATCCGGCGTTGGTTGCCCAACTGCCCGCAGCGATCAAGTCCAAGGGCGAGCTGACCGACATCACCTACAACAACGCACCGCCGGACGAGGCCGTGGTCGATGGCAAGCTCGTCGGGTGGGAAGTGGACCTCGGCGCGGCGGTCGCCGCCACGCTGGGCCTGAAGTGGAACGTCACCGCGTCCGGCGCGTTCGACAGCTTCATCCCCGGCCTGCAGAACGGCCGCTACAACGTGTCGTTCACGTCCTTCATCCAGACACCCGACCGGCTCAAGCAGATCGACATCGTCACCTACTACAACGTGGGCACCGGCTTTGCGGTCAAGTCGGGTAGCTCGATCAGCATCAAGACACCGACCGACGTGTGCGGTCATACGGTGTCGGTGATCGCCGGGTCGGCGTTCATCCAGCAACTTCAGGGCATCAAGTGCGCTGCCGCCGGAAAGCCTGCGGTCAAGGTGCAGTCGTTCCCGTCCGACTCGGCCGCCGAGCTCGCGGTGAGCAGCGGGCGCGTCGAGGTCTACTCGTCCTCGATGGACCAGCTCTCTTGGCTGGTCGAGCAGACGCACGGTCAGTTCACCCTGCAGTCGCTGGACTACCAGCCGGTGCCCGAAGGCGCTGGCGTCACCAAGGGCATCGGGCTCACCAAGCCCGTCGCAGCCGCCATGGACAAGCTCATTCAGACTGGTGTCTACAGCGACATCATGAAGAAGTGGTCCATCACCCAGGGCGGCCTGGTCACCAAGTCGACGATCTACTCGACCAGCGGCGCCAACGGCTCCTGAAACAGTCAGAGGTAAACGCGTGACGGAACTCGACAAGGCCGACGACGCGCACATCGACGTTGTGCAGAGCTCGGCCGGCGCCGAGTTCACCGAACGCCGGCCGGCGGGTACCTGGGGCAAGTACGCCCAGGTATCCGCCCGCTGGCTCGTCCGGCTCGTGGTCGTGGTGCTGCTGGCCATGCTGGTGCACCTGTTGGTCACATCGAAGACGATCAAGTGGCACACGGTCGGCCACTACTTCACCGCGCACTCGATCCTGCTCGGCGTCATCCGCACGCTGGAGCTGACGGCGCTGGGCATGGTGATCGGTGTCGTGCTGGGCGTGGTGCTGGCGCTGATGCGGTTGTCGAACAGCCTGCTGCTCAGGGGCGCCGCCTCGCTGTTCCTCTGGTTCTTCCGCGGTACGCCACTGCTCGTGCAGATCCTGTTCTGGTTCAACCTCGCGTCGTTCATCAAGCGCATCTCGATCGGCGTGCCGTTCGGTCCCACCTTCGTGTCGTGGGACACGAACAGCCTGATCACGCCCTTCGTCGCCGCGATCCTCGCCCTCGGCCTGAACCAAGGCGCGTACATGTGCGAGATCGTCCGCGCCGGCATCCTGTCCGTCGACCCGGGCCAGGTGGAAGCCTCGCTCACCCTCGGCATGACCCGCGGTCGCGCGATGCGCCGGGTGGTGCTGCCTCAGGCCATGCGCATCATCATCCCGCCGACCGGCAACCACGCGATCGCGCTGCTGAAGGACTCCAGCCTGGTCAGCGTCATCTCGATGACCGAGCTGCTCTACTCGGCGCAGCTCATCTACGCGAACACGTTCGAGACAATTCCGCTGCTGATCGTCGTCAGCCTCTGGTACCTGCTCATGACCACGGTGACGTCGATCGGGCAGTACTACCTCGAGCGGCACTTCGGGCGCGGCGCAACCCGCACACCCCCGCCCGGCGCGCTGGCACAACTGCGGCAGACGTGGCTCGACGGTGTCGGCTCGGTGTTCCGTCGCAGGCAGGTGCAGGTATGACGGCAACTGCGGTGCGTCCGCTGCTGACGCTGCACGACATCCACAAGAGCTACGGGCCCGTCGACGTGCTGCACGGCGTGAGCCTCGACATCCGCGCCGGGCAGGTGGTGTGCCTGATCGGCCCGTCAGGTTCGGGCAAGACCACGCTGCTGCGCTGCGTCAACTACCTCGAGACACCGAACAAGGGACGCGTCGTCGTCGACGGCGAGCTGATCGGCCAGTACACCAAGCGCGGACGCCTCATGCCGCTGCCACCGCGCGAGCTCGCCGGCCAACGGGCGTCCATCGGCATGGTGTTCCAGCACTTCAACCT
This sequence comes from Jatrophihabitans sp., assembly GCA_035261645.1. Lineage (GTDB taxonomy): Bacteria > Actinomycetota > Actinomycetes > Mycobacteriales > Jatrophihabitantaceae > Jatrophihabitans. Next base: position 3,048 of record DATFTS010000708.1, read on the forward strand.
GTTCCCGCACATGACGGTGCTGGAGAACATCGTCGAAGCACCGGTCGGCATCAAGGGTGAGCGCAAAGCCGACGCGCACGCCAAAGCGAAGGACCTGCTGCGCCGCGTCGGACTGGCCGACAAGGGAGACAGCTATCCGCGCCGGCTCTCCGGCGGCCAGCAGCAGCGCGTGGCGATCGCGCGCGCACTTGCGATGAACCCGAAGCTGATGCTCTTCGACGAGCCGACCTCGGCGCTCGACCCGGAGATCGTCGGCGAGGTGCTCGACGTGATGCGCACCCTCGCCGACGACGGCATGACAATGCTGGTGGCGACTCACGAGATGTCGTTCGCACGCGACGTCGCCGACCGAGTGGTGTTCATG
>DATFTS010000709.1:0-1575 GCA_035261645.1 Jatrophihabitans sp.
GTGATCGGGTTCTTCGGCGCCATGGCGATCGCCCGCTTCCGCTTCCTCGGCCGCCGGGTGTTCGTCGTCGCGGTGCTCGTCGTGCAGATGATCCCGCTGATCGCGTTGACGATCCCGCTCTCCCTGCTGCTCGACAGCTACCAGCTCAAGAACACGTTGCCGGGTGTCGTCCTCGCCTACCTCATGTTCACGACGCCGTACACGGTGTGGACGTTGCGCACGTTCATCGCCAACATTCCACGCGAGTTGGACGAGGCCGCGCTCGTCGACGGCTGCAGCCGGTGGCAGACCTTCTACAAGATCATCCTGCCGCTGGTGGCGCCCGGGCTCATCGCCACCGGCGTGTACGGATGGATTCTGGCGTGGAACGAGTTCGTCTTCGCGAACACGCTTCTCATCGACAACAACAAGCAGACGGCGATGGTGTACCTGCTCATCTTCCAGTCCAGCCCGACGCACGGCGCCGACTACGGTGGGCTTATGGCAGCGGCCACGCTGACGGCGCTGCCGGTGGTGGTGCTGTTCGCGCTGTTCCAGAGCCGCATCTCCACCGGGCTCACCGCCGGGGCGGTGAAGGGATGACGATCCTCGCCGGCGCACGTGTCGTCACGCCCGCAGGGGTGGTCGACGGCGGCTGGGTCGAGCTCGACGGCGACCGCATCGTCGACGTGCGCAACGGGCGAGTGCCTGCCGAGGCCACCGACCTCGGCGGCGGCTGGCTGCTGCCGGGCTTCATCGACATCCACGTGCACGGCGGCGGTGGGCACGACGTCACGTCCTCACCCTCAGCGATGGCGGGGGCAGCCGACTTCCACATGACACACGGGACGACCAGCCTGCTGGTGTCGCTCATGGCGGCGCCGGTCGACCGGCTGTCTGAGCAGTTGGAGTGGGCCGGACGGCTGACGCGCGAGGGACGCGTGCTCGGCGCGCATCTCGAGGGGCCGTTCCTCGCGTCCGCCCGCTGCGGCGCGCAGAACCCGGCGCACCTCATCGACCCGGATCCGCTCGTCCTCGCCAAGTTGCTCGACGCCGCCAACGGCAATCTGCGGCAGATGACGATCGCTCCGGAGTTGCCCGGCGCGATCGACCTGATCCGTGACCTGGTCGCGGCCGGCGTCATTCCCGCCGTCGGGCACACCGCGGCGACATATGACGAAGCCAGCGCCGGCTTCGCCGCGGGGGCCGTCCTCGCGACGCACCTGTTCAACGGCATGGGGCCGGTGTCGCACCGCGAGCCCGGCGCCGCGGTCGCCGCGCTCGACGCGGGGGCGGCCGTGGAGATGATCAACGACGGCGTGCACGTGCACGACGCGATCACCCGGTTGGTCGCGCGGAACCAGCCGGATCGGTTCGTCCTGATCACTGACGCCGTCAGCGCAGCGGGCGCCGGCGACGGCCGCTACACGCTCGGCGATCGCGACATCGTCGTGCAGGACGGTGCCGTGCGTCTCGCCGGGACGCACCGGTTGGCCGGCAGCACCTTGACGATGGACGTGGCGGTACGACGGTTCATTCGCGACGTCGGCATGCCGGTGGAGGCTGCTGCTGCCGCAGCGGCAACCACGCCGGCAC
>DATFTS010000710.1:0-2615 GCA_035261645.1 Jatrophihabitans sp.
TTGAGGTAGGTGAGCGCCTCGCGGAACACGCCGGGATAGCTGTCGATGGTGTCCTCGATGCGGGCCAGCGTCGTCTTGTAATCGGCGTTCGGGTCAAGGCTGATCCAGTTCTCGCCGAAGTTGACGCCGGCCACCTCTTCACCGAGGAACGCCTGGCCGATGTGCGATCCCAGGCTGTGCACCCCCGGGATCGCGAGCAGATCATGGCTGAGCCGTGCGGTGGTGCGAACCTGCTCGGCCACCGAGGTGCCGGGCGGGGTCAGCCAGTGGATGAGGAAGTCGCGCTCCTTGAACTTCGGGAACAGCGACTGTCCCAGGCCGGGCAACACGAGTGCGGCCGCGATGACCAAGGCGATACACGCGCCGTACGCGTTTCGCGGGTGCTTGATGATCCTGCCCAGCGCCGCCGTGTAGCCACGCTGGAGTACTCGCACCACCGGGGACTGGTGCCGCTCGACCGGTGCTCTGCGCAGCAGGAGCAGGCACAGGGCCGGAGTCACGGTGAGCGCCACGCCCATCGACGCGAGGATCGCGAGCGTGTAGGCGAACGCGAGCGGCCGGAAGAACGAACCGGTCAGGCCCGGGAGGAGGAACACCGGCACGGCGGCGGCAACGATGATCAGCGTGGCGTAGACGATCGGCTTCCGAACCTCAAGCGACGCCTCCAGGATCACCGATGCAGTCGACCGGCCGCTGCCGGACCGCCGCGCCTGGCGCAACCTGCGCAGGATGTTCTCCACGTCGATGATCGCGTCGTCGACAACGGCGCCGAGCGCGATCACCAGGCCGGCGAGCGTCATGGTGTTCACCGTGGCGCCCAGCGCGTTCAGGATCAGCACGGTCGCCATCAGCGACAGCGGGATGGTCAGCAGGCTGATCAGGGCGACCCGCCACTCGAACAGGAAGAGCATGAGAATGACGACGACCAGGATGAAGCCGATCACCAGCGCTTGAGTCAGGTTGTGAATCGCCAGCTGGATGAAGCTCTCCTGGCGGAACACATGGGTGTCGAACGAGATGTCCTGCAGCCCGGGTTGTAGCGCCCTGAGTGCCGTCTCGACGTCGCGAGTGACGTTGAGCGTGTTTCCCCAGGGCAGCTTCTCGACGACCAGCAGCAGGCCTGGACGGTGATCGACCCAGGCGTCACCGGCGAGTGGCTGGTGATCCCACTTCAGCACGGCGATGTCGCTGAGGTGGACGCGGCCGCCCGTGGTAGTCGGCACAGTGACCTGTCCCAACTCCGCCGGACCGGCGATCGGCAGCACGTGACGGATCCCGATCCGCTGCGCCCCCGTCTCCACCCAACCGCCGGTGCCGATGATGGAACCGGTCGAGAATCTGAGCAGACCCGAGTCGACGGAGTCGCCGGTCACCCGCATGACCTCATCCAGCGTCACGTGGTGGGCCAGCATCTCGGCGGGTACGACCTGCACCGTCAGCATCTGCAGCCGCTCGCCCCAGATCGCCACGTTCGCCACGCCCGGCACGCGCAGCAGGCGCGCCCGGACGGTCCAGTACGCCGTCATCGACAGGTCCATGAGTGAGCGGCTCGGCGAGGACATGCCGATCTGCATCACCCGGCTGGTCGCCGCGACAGGAGGCAGCATCACCGGCGGCGCCGCCCAGGTCGGCAGGTTCGGAGTGGCGACGGCCAGCCGCTCCTGGACGAGCTGCCGCGCGCGCAGCAGATTCGCGCCCTGCTTGAAGATCAGCAGGATGGACGACAGCTGGGGAACGGATTTCGAGCGGAGCTGGTCAAGTCCGTCGATGCCGTTGAGGGCCTGCTCCAGAGGCACCGTCACCAATGCCTCGACGTCGGCTGTCGTCAGACCGTTGCACATGGTCTGCACCTCGACCTGCGGCGGCGCGAACTCGGGGAACACGTCGACCCGCATGCCCCCGATCTGCGTCGCGCCGACGCCGATGAGCACCGCGGCGCCGAACACGACCAGATAGCGCAGCCGCAGGCTCGATGAGACGATCCACCGCATCGCGGAGAACCGCGGGGGCGCGGTCATTGCTCGCCGGGCACGCCGTCTTCGGCGCCACGCAGCTCCGCGACGCCGACGGTGACGACGACGCTGCCTGGCGGTGGACCGGAGCTCAGCTCGGTGGACGTCCCCATCGTCCGCGCCACGGTGACCGCAGCGCGCTGGAAGGTCAGCGGCGCCGTCTCGAGGTACACCCAGGTCGACCCGTCCTCCTTGTAGATCACCGCCGCGGTCGGCACCTCCAGGGCCGCTCCACTCGCGCCGGCCCGGACCGGCGCGGTCTGCAAGCCGATTCGTCGCGCGCCCTGCGCGCTCAAGGCGATCCGGTGCAGACCCCCGTGTCCGATATCGGTGACGGTCGCGGGTTCGTGGACGTGGACGCCTCCGCCTGCGGCGGTCGGGGTCCTGCCGCTGCACGAGGCAAGGACAGGGACGGCGACCAGGACGAGCATCGCGAGTGCGTTGCGCCAGCGAGCTGACATGTCAGGCCTCCGGGTTGGGAGCTTCGGCGGCAGTCGGAGCAAGCCGTGCAGCGAGCCGCAGGTACAGCCCCGGCAGGACGAACAGGGCGAAGAACGTCGACGTGACCACGCCGCCGATACAGGTGACCGCGAACGGCTGCAG
>DATFTS010000711.1:0-3743 GCA_035261645.1 Jatrophihabitans sp.
CAGACCCACTGCGCCAGATGGAGGTCGCCGTCCGGCGGGTTGATCCCGATACCAGCGATGCGGCGCCGTTCCTGCCCGAGGAGTGCATCAGCCTCGAGACCGCATTGACGGGATTCACGCGCGGCACGGCGTTCGTCAATCACGACCCGAGCGGCGGGCAGCTAGCTGTCGGCGCTCGCGCCGACTTCGCGGTGCTGGACGAAGACATCTTCCAACTCAGTGGTCGCGTCGCGGACGCCACCGTCGTCGCAACCATTGCCTCTGGAGCAGTCGTCTTCGGCGACTGATCCTCGGCGGTCACTTCTTTTTCGGCGGCAGCGCCCTGGCGTACTCGACGCCGTGCGCGACCCACTCGCGCAGGCTGTCGTCGGTCTGCACCGCGCTCGCGTCGACCCTGAGCCAGCCGTCCATCTCGCGACCGCGCATCTGGAAGCGACCGACATCCGGCGCACGCACCAGCGACGCGGTCTGCTGCGGGTCGACGCGCAACAGCAACCCACCCTGCCCGCTCGCACTGACCGCCATGTTGCCGTTGATCAGGAACGCGAGCCCGCCGAACATCCGCTTCTCGGTCAGTCCGGGCTGGCTGCCCACACACTGACGCACCCGGTCGGCGAGGTCTTCGTCATACGCCATGCCGACAGTATCGGGCCCGACACCGCCCCAATGCCCACAGGGGCTCAGTCGCCGTCGCCTCCGCCACCGTGGCCGTGGTGATGGTGGTGGCTCGGCTCCGGCTTGGGCTTCGGCTTGGGCTTCGGGGTCGGCTTGGGCGTGGGCGTGGCGTGCGTCGTGGTCGGCGCGGGGGCCGTGGTGGGCGACGGTGTCGGGCTGGTCGAACGGACGCCGAGGTCACCGGCGATCGCGGCAACGTCTGCGCGCAGCTTCGCCGCCTGTGCAGCGCTGACGTGCCCGGCAGTCAGTTCGCTGGCGAGATCCGTCTCGAACTGGCTCAGCGCCGCCCGCGCCGCAGCGGCGTCGTGACTGGCCGCCGCCTGGCTCAAGCTCAACACGTCGCCCTGCAGGATCGTGTTCGGCCGCATCCCCGATGTCGTCGTCATCGCGCCGCACGCAGCGAGCGAGACAGACGCGAACAGGCACGCGGCAGCGACGGCCGTCCTCTGGACGCTCACGGCTGCAGGTCCTTTTCCAGCTTCTGCAGGTGCGTGCCGAGGTTGCCTGGGACGGACGGGTACTGCTGCGGCGTCGGTGGCACGCGTATCGGCTTGCCCCCACCCGCGGAAAGCGCGATAACGACGATCACCAGCACCGCCACCACAGCGGCAACCACCAGCTTCAGTGGCGGGCGCCGGCGAAGACGGGCGCGCGAGAGCGCGCTCGAGGCGCGTGTCCTCAGCTCCGCGACCGTGGTGACCGTCCGGGCCGGCGGCGCCTGCGCCGGTCGCGCGGCCACCGTCGGCGATTCGCTGAGTGCGACGGCCGGCTCCGGCGCTTCTTTGATCACGGGCAGCACCTGCGTCTGCGGCAAGTGCTCCTGCTCCGGCGGTTCGGCGATTCCCGTCACCGCGATGGCGACCTCGGTCGCCTTCGGACGCGACGTCGGCTCCGGGTCGGTCATGGTCCGCAACAAGCGTTGCCATGCCTCCGAGACCCCTTCGAAGGACGGTTGCCGCTGGAGCCGGGCGAAGGCCGCCTCGGCACCGCGCCCTGGATAGGCGACCCGGCCGGTCAGCGCCTCCAGCAGAACCAGCCCTAGCGAATACACGTCACTCGGTGGCCCGACGTCCTCGCCGCGCAGCTGCTCCGGGCTGAGGTAGTTGGCGGTGCCGATCGTGAAGCCGGTCAGCGTCATTCGGGTGCCGTCGACGAGCCGGGCGATGCCGAAGTCGGTCAGTTTGGCGCACTCGCCCTCGCCGGGCTCATCGGAGGGCGCGAGCAGGATGTTCGCCGGCTTGATGTCGCGATGCACGACACCGCGGCGATGGACATAGGCAAGCGCCGAGCACAGCTGGGCGGCGATGGCGGCGACGTCCGACTCGGGCAGCGGGCCGCTGTTTATCCGGCTGGCGAGCGTCTGGCCGTCGACGAGCTCCATCACCAGATACGGCCGCGGGTCGTCGGATGGGGACGCGTCGATGCCGGCGTCGAAGACGATCACCAGCCCTGGATGGGCCAGGCTGGCCAGCAGCCGGGCCTCCTGCTCGTAGCGCTGGGCCTGACGGGTGTCGCCGGCGTCGTGCGGGAACAGCTTCACCGCGACGGGCCGATCGAGCACGAGGTCGACGGCCCGGTGCACCGTCCCCATGCTTCCTCGACCGAGGACGCCACGCAGCTCGTACCGGCCGGCGACCAGTACCTCGGTTTGGTTAGCCATGGTGGTCAAATCGTGCCCAACCCCGCCGTGCGTCAAACGCACCAGGGGGGCCGGGCGGCTCAGCCGGCGCCGTAGACGGGCGCGGGCGCCGGTGCGTCCTTCAGCAGCGTACGGACCGCCGGGCCGAGCTCGGCGGGGGCCCAGCGCTGCCCGCGGTCGATCGGCGCGCCGTGCTGCCATCCGTCGGCGACCGAGATCTTGCCGCCCTCGACCTCGAACACCCGCCCGGTGACGTCTGCCGACTCGTTGCTGCCCAGCCACACCACCAGCGGCGCGATGTTCTCAGCTGCCATTGCGTCGAAGCCCGAGGCGACCTCGGCCATCACGTCGGCGAACACGGTCTCCGTCATCCGGGTGCGAGCGGATGGGGCGATCGCGTTGGCGGTGATCCCGTAGCGGCTCAACTCGGCGGCCTGGTTGAGCGTCAGCGCGGCGATCGCGGCCTTCGCCGCCGCGTAGTTGGCCTGTCCCAGGCTGCCCATCAGTCCCGCGCCGGAGCTGGTGTTGACGATGCGGGCATCGACCGGACGGCCCGCCTTGGCCTCGTCGCGCCAGTAGGCAGCCGCGTGCCGGGCCGGGCAGAAATGCCCGCGCAGGTTGATCCGAATCGCCGCGTCCCACTCGTCGGCCGACATGTTGACGAACATTCGGTCGCGTACCGCGCCGGCGTTGTTGACCAGCGTGTCGAGCCTGCCGAAGTTGTCGATCGCGGTCTGCACCAACCGGGCGGCGGCGTCCCAGTCGGTCACGTCGTCATAGCTCGTGATGGCCTGCCCACCGGCCGAGGTGATCCGGTCGACGATCTGCTGCGCGGGCGTGCGGTCCGAGCCGGTGCCGTCGAGCGCGCCACCGATGTCGTTGACGACGACCTTGGCGCCCTGGCGGGCGAACTCCAGCGCGTGCTGCGCGCCGATACCTCGTCCCGCGCCGGTGACGATGACCACCCGTCCGTCGCAGATCCCGGCCACGCGCAACCCCCCGCTCAGGAATGAGAACTTGTTCTAGTTTAGCTGGAGCAGGGCCTTTGGCGACTGCTGGGTGGCTGCTGGGTAGGGTGCGCCACGGTGAGCGAGGACATGGTCGGTGCGGTGACGCCGGAGCGGATGCGCGAGGTGCTGGGCACGTTCGCGACCGGGGTCGTCGTCGTGACCGCGATGGGCGACGAGCCGCTCGGCCTCACCTGCCAGTCGTTCGTCTCGCTGTCGCTGGATCCGCCGCTGGTGAGCTTCAATCCGGCGCGGACGTCGACCACTTGGCCCAAGATCCGCCCGGTCGGGCGCTTCTGCGTGAACGTCCTGGCGCACGACCAGCACGAGCTCAGTGAGCTGTTCGCCCGGTCGGGCGCGGACCGCTTCGCCGACGTGCCGTGGACGCCCAGCCCGCTCGGCGCGCCCGTTCTGGGCGGCGT
>DATFTS010000712.1:0-8094 GCA_035261645.1 Jatrophihabitans sp.
TCTGAAATCTCAGGACATCGCTGACAGTTGATCTCTCGGGACATCGCTGACACTTCGTTCGTGCCGTGGACTTGGGTTCGTGGCGCAGAAGGTGACGGCGATGGACGTTCGGATGGCTGCGGCGATGGCCGGTGGCGTGGGGAATGTGGCCCGGTTTTGCCGGGATCAGGGCATCTCTCGACAGACGTTCTATAAGTGGCGGGCTCGGATCGCCGATCAGGGCGTTGACGGTCTTGTGGAGCGCTCGCGTCGCCCGCATCGTTGCCCGGACGCGACGCCGTCGGCGATCGAGGACCTGGTCGTGCTGGTGCGCAAGGAGCTGGCCGGGGACGGCGCGGATCATGGCCCGGACCCGATCCGCTGGACGCTGCTGTCCCGCCCGGACGTGGACGCCTCGTTGGTGCCCTCGACGGCCACGATCGCGCGGATCCTGGCTCGCCGTGGCCTGGTCAGCCCGTGTCCGGCCAAACGACCGCGCAGCTCCTATCGCCGTTTCACCGCCGCGCGGCCGAACGAGATGTGGCAGTCGGACTGGACCGAGTGGAAGCTGCTCGACGGCAGCACGGTGGCCATCGCCGGCTGCCTGGATGATCACTCCCGGCTGCTGGTCGCTCTAGATTGCGACCGCGCAGACGCCGACGCGGTGTTCGTCTGGCGCGTGATGCTCGCTGCGATCGCCGAGTACGGCATCCCGCACCTCTCGCTGACCGACAACGGCATGGTCTACTCGATGGCTCGCCGGGGCGGCGAGGCGGCCTTCGAGCTGAATCTGCGAGCGTTGGGCTGCCGGCCGATCAGCTCGACTCCGCGTCACCCACAGACGTGCGGAAAGATCGAGCGGTTCTGGCAGACGCTGAAGAAGTGGCTGCGAGCCCACGGCCCGTTCTCCACCCTGGAGGAGCTGCGCGCCGCGTTGGGCCGCTTCCGCGACTACTACAACCACCGCCGCCCCCACCGCGCCCTGCGCGGTGCAACCCCGGCCACCATCTGGCAGGCCAGCGCCCCGGCCCGTCCGGCCGAACGCCCGCTACCCGCACCGCTGAGCGTGCACTCCGCCACCGTCACCGCCACCGGGGTCATCGTTGTCGGCCGATTCCACATCAACGTCGGCAACGCCTGGACCGGGCACTCAGTCACCGCCCTACGCGACGGCGACCACCTCGCCATCTTCAGCGGCAACCACCTCATCCGCGCCCTCGACCTCAACACCAGCCGCCGCTACCAACCCGCCCAACCACGACCCCGCACCTACCGCCACCGCCAACCCCAGCCACAATCAGTGTCAGCGATGTCTTGAGACATACCTGTCAGCGATGTCCCGAGAGATCACAGCGGTCGGAGCCCCCGTCGCGCAACAAGATCGGCCACCTCGGCCCGACGCGCCTGCGTTGATGTGCACATCCAGCCGACGTTGTTGCGTGGCGGCGGTCGGAGCCCCCGTCGCGCAACAAGATCGGCCTGAGAAGGGGCGCGCCGCTGCCTCCTAGCTGGGGCGGCGACGGATGATGTTGCCCAGTCGCACCAGCGGGTCGTACTTGCGGTCGACCACGCGCTCCTTGAGCGGGATCAATGCGTTGTCGGTGATCTTGATGTGCTCGGGGCAGACCTCGGTGCAGCACTTGGTGATGTTGCACAGGCCGAGGCCGTGCTCGTCCTGCGCCACGTGCTGACGGTCCAGCGCGTCCAGTGGGTGCATGTCGAGCTCAGCAATGCGCATGAGGAATCGCGGACCCGCGTACTGCTCCTTGTTGTCCTCATGGTCGCGGATCACGTGGCAGACATCCTGGCAGAGGAAGCACTCGATGCACTTGCGGAACTCCTGCGAGCGCTCGACGTCCACCTGCGCCATGCGGTACTCGCCCGGCTTGAGACCCGGCGGCGGCGCGAACGCCGGCACCTCCTGCGCCTTCTTGTAGTTGTAGGAGACGTCGGTGACGAGGTCCTTCATCACCGGGAAGGTGCGCATCGGCGTGACGGTGACGACCTCGTCCTGCTCGAAGATCGACATCCGGGTCATGCACATCAGGCGCGGCCGGCCGTTGACCTCGGCGCTGCACGAGCCGCACTTGCCGGCCTTGCAGTTCCAGCGCACGGCAAGGTCACCCGCCTGGGTGGCCTGCAAACGGTGGATGATGTCGAGGACGACCTCGCCCTCGTTCACCTCCACCTCGTAGTCGACGAGCTCGCCGCCGTCAGCGTCTCCTCGCCAGACCCGGAAGTGCGCCAGGTAGCTGGTCTTGCCGGCCTCGGCCTTCTGCTCGACGTTACGAATCGCCTCTTCGGGGCTGACACTCGCTGCCTCGTCCGTCACGCTCATGCCCTCACTCCGTTCGGGCATGCCGAGACGCAATGCCGATGGTTCGCTCGCAAGCTTCGCTCACTCATGCCGGCACTTCCTCGGACACGTCCACCAGCTCTTCTTCGGTGAAGTACTTCTTCAATTCATCCTTCTTGAACAGGGCGAGCAGGTCGGGCCGCATCGGCGGCATCGGCTGCGTGACCACATCGATTCCGTCCTTGGTCGCGTTGAGCGAGCAGATCAGGTTGACCTTGCGCCACTCGGGCGACATCGCCGGGTAGTCGTCGCGGGTGTGACCACCACGCGACTCCTCGCGCATCAACGCCGCGCGTGCGATGCATTCGCACACCGCCAGCATGTTGCGCAGATCCAACGCCAGGTGCCAGCCCGGGTTGAACCGCCGCCCGCCGGAGACGGACACGTGCTTGGCGCGCTCCTTCAGCTTCTCCAGCCGCTCGAGCGCGTCCTGCACCTCGTCCGCACGACGAATGATGCCGACGAGGTCGTTCATGCACTGCTGCAGTTCCTCGTGCAGCTCGTACGCCGTCTCACCGTGCTGCTCGAACGGTGCGAGCGCCACCCGCTGGCACTCGGCCAGCTGCGCGTCGGTGACCGTGGGGTACTGCCCGCGCAGCGACTTCACGTAGGCCGCGGCGCCTTCGCCGGACCGCTTGCCGAACACCAGCAGGTCCGAGAGCGAGTTGCCGCCGAGACGGTTCGAGCCGTGCATGCCGCCGGCTACCTCGCCGGACGCGAACAGGCCGGGCACGTTCGTGGTGGCCGCCGTGTCGGCGTCCACCTCGATACCGCCCATGACGTAGTGGCACGTCGGGCCGACCTCCATGGGTTCGGCGGTGATGTCGACGTCGGCGAGCTCCTTGAACTGGTGGTGCATCGACGGCAGCCGGCGCAGGATCTCCTCGCGCGGCAGCCGGGACGCGATGTCCAGGTACACCCCGCCGTGCGGTGATCCGCGGCCGGCCTTCACCTCGGAGTTGATCGCCCGGGCGACCTCGTCACGAGGCAGCAGGTCCGGCGTGCGCTTGTTGTGGTCCGGGTCCTTGTACCAGGCGTCGGCCTCTGCCTCGTTGTCGGCGTACTGCGCGCGGAAGACGTCCGGCACGTAGTCGAACATGAATCGCTTGCCGTCGGCGTTCTTCAGCACCCCACCGTCGCCGCGGACGCCCTCGGTGACGAGGATGCCCTTCACGGACGGCGGCCAGACCATGCCCGTCGGGTGGAACTGGACGAACTCCATGTTCAGCAACGCCGAACCGGCGCGCAGCGCCAGCGCCATGCCGTCGCCGGTGCATTCCCACGAGTTGGAGGTGACCTTGAACGACTTGCCGATGCCGCCGGTCGCCACCACGATGGCCGGCGCCTTGAACAGCGCGAACTCACCAGTCTCGCGGTAGTAGCCGAACGCGCCCGAGATCGCGCCGTGCGCGTCGGTGAGCAGGTCGGTGACAGTGAACTCCGCGAAGACGCGAAGCCGTGCTTCGTCCGCACCGTCCAGGCCCTTGGCGTGCGCGTCGTCCTGCTGCAGCGAAACGATCTTCTGCTGCATTGTGCGGATCAGCTCAAGGCCGGTCCGGTCGCCGACGTGCGCCAACCGCGGGTACTCGTGACCGCCGAAGTTGCGCTGGCTGATCTTGCCGTCCTTGGTGCGGTCGAACAGCGCTCCGTAGGTCTCCAGCTCCCAGACGCGGTCGGGTGCCTCTTTGGCGTGGAGCTCAGCCATGCGCCAGTTGTTGAGGAACTTGCCGCCGCGCATGGTGTCGCGGAAGTGGACCATCCAGTTGTCGTTGCTGTTGACGTTGCCCATCGCGGCCGCGCAGCCGCCCTCGGCCATGACGGTGTGCGCCTTGCCGAACAGCGACTTGCAGATGATGGCGACGCGCAGGCCGGCGTCGTGCGCGGCGATCGCCGCACGCAGGCCGGCACCGCCGGCGCCGATGACGACTACGTCGTAGCTGTGCTTTTCCAAATCCACAGCAGGCCTTTCAGTGGAGGATGCGCGGGTCGCTGAACGCGCCTGACGACACCAGCGCGATGTAGCCGTCAGTCAGCATGAGGGTGCCGAGGGTCGTCCAGGCCAGCTGCATGTGCTTGGCGTTCAGCTTCGAGACGAAGCCCCAGGCGCGGTAGCGCAGCGGGTGCCCGGAAAAGTTCCGCAGCCGTCCGCCGACGATGTGCCGGCACGAGTGGCAGGACACCGTGTAAGCCCAGAGCAGCACGACGTTGATCAGCATGATGATCGTGCCAAGACCGAAGCCAAACGCGTGGCCCTCTGGGCGGAACGCCTGGATCACGTCCCAGGTGTTGACGATCGAGATGACGCCGGCCATCAAGAAGAAGTACCGGTGCAGGTTCTGCATGATCAGTGGGAACCGCGTCTCGCCGGAGTAGCTCGCGTGCGGCTCGGCGACGGCGCACCCAGGCGGCGACTGCCAGAACGCGCGGTAGTAGGCGCGCCGGTAGTAATAGCAGGTCAGCCGGAAGCCGAGCAGGAACGGCAGGGTGATGATCGCCAGCGGCACGAACGGCGCAAAGTGGCCGAACCAGGTGCCGAAGTCACGCGCGCCGGACGGGCACGACGCGCTCACGCACGGTGACGTGAACGGCGAGAGGTAGTGCTCGTGCGCGGCGAAGTAGGCCCGCTGGCTGAACGCGCGCACCGTCGCGTACGCAACCCAGATCGTGAGCAGCGTGAAGGTCAGGATGGGTGCCCGGCGCCAGTTGTCCGTCCGCAAGGTGCGGGCAGCGATGCTGGCCCGTCCCGGTGCGGCGGTGCCAGCCGTCATGGTTGTCGCCCGGGTCATCGCTGGACGCTGCCTCGATGCGCGATGCAGCCTAGGTGGCTCGGTGCGTGGATGAGAATCTCACTCGCCTCCGCGGTCGACGCCGCCCGCTGCGGCGTGGGATGGTCGAACTGCGATGCGGCCGGATCACAAGCGGGTGCGGCCTCGTCAAACCCGACGGTGACGCCCATCGGCAGCTCCATTCACCCAACGACGCTATCGGGCCGACGGGCGCGCTGTAGGCCCTTGTTGTCAATCTCTCACGGTGATCGAAGGGGTGCTCTGCTACAAGTCGTGGCGGCGCTCTCGTCGCTGGTGCGCTGGCTACCCTGCGGCGGCTGTAAGGCGACGTGGCCAAGCGCCCCGGTCGTGTAGAGTCGTGCGCTGGCGCACGCGGCGTGCGACGCCCCCTTAGCTCAGTCGGCAGAGCGTCTCCATGGTAAGGAGAAGGTCTACGGTTCGATTCCGTAAGGGGGCTCTGGGTGGTCCTGATACCGGGGCCGTCCCGGGGCGGGGTAGCTCAGTTGGTAGAGCAAGCGGCTCATAATCGCTATGTCGCCGGTTCGAGTCCGGCCCTCGCTACAGTCCGGTCGTAGCGGCCGGATCCAGCAACGAAGTGAAAGGCAGCACCGTGGCAGCCACCGATGTCCGTCCAAAGATCACCTTGGCGTGCCAGGTGTGCAAGCACCGCAACTACATCACGAACAAGAACCGGCGTAATGACCCCGACCGGCTGACGCTGAAGAAGTTCTGCCCGAACTGCGGAAAGCACACCGAGCACCGCGAGACGCGCTAGCACGCCCGCGATCTGTGACAGGGCCCGTCCGACATCCGGACGGGCCCTTTTCGCGCGCCGCTGACGCACCCCGCCGCCTGCCGCCGAGTGGCTGCTCTCCCAGTTGTCCGCGCTTCTAGCCGCTGCGGCGGCCGCACGCGCGGACAACTTTCGCGGGCTTGCCAGTTGTCCGCGCTTCTAGCCGCTGGGGCGGCCGGACGCGCGGACAACTTCAGCGGCACTTTGCCGCAAGATCGGATGGTGTGACAGACTGTCGCGGGTAAGACGGTTGATCTAGGGTCGGACGGCCCCGACGATCCCGAGAGGAAGCGATGCGCAACCCCGCGCAGCCGGAGGACGGCGAGGACGGCCGCCGCCTTCGCTGGACCGCGCACCGCGCAACCCGCCGTGACGCCTTCGTCGCCGCCGGCGCCGAGGCCATCGACACCTTCGGCGCAGCCGCCAGCGCGGAGCAGATCGCCGGCGTCGCTGGAGTCAGCCGCACCGTCCTCTACCGCTACTTCCGCGACCGCGAGGACCTGCGCCAAGCCATCGCCGACCACGTGGTCCGCGCGGTGCTCGACAGCGTCCTGCCCACGCTCACGCTGCGCCCGGACTCCACACCGCGCCAGATCATCCGCTCCGCCGTCGGGGAGATCGTCTGCTGGCTCGACCTGCATCCGAACCTCTATCACTTCCTGCGCAGCCGGCGCAGCGGTGCGTCGCTCGACTCGGTCCAGGGCACGCTCGCCGACAACATCGCCGCGCTGCTCAAGACGGTGATGGTGATCTTGGGCATCGACGGTGAGCAGGCTGAACCAGGCGCCTACGGCATCGTGGGGTTCGTCGAGTCGGTTGGTAGCTGGTGGCTCGACCACCGGACGATGAGCCGCGAGCGGCTCAACGATCTCATCACTGTCGGCGTGTGGCACCTGCTCGACGGCACTGCCCGGGAGTTCGGCATCGAGCTGGGTTTCGACCGACCGCTCCCGCTCGGGGCGCTGACGGCACAGGAGAGCTAGCCATGGACGACGACGGCTACGACGGCCCCGCCGAACTGCTCGACGGCTCGACCGCCATCGCGGTCGACGTCAGCCTGCGCGGCCAGTTCGACCCGATCAGCGGCAAGTACCACTGGTACGGCCGCGTGGCTGCGACGCCGGCGGTGAGCAGCTTGGTCGCCGGCGGCGCTCGCAAAGTCCGGCTGCGTACCCCGCACGCCGACGTCGAGACGATGCTCTTCGACGTCGACCCGTGGGGACGGCCGCGGGTCGAGGGCTTCGGCGCCGCGCCGTTCGAGGTCGTGACGGCAGTGCGCGACGCGGCCGATTAGTCTGCAGGCGTGCCACCCGTCGATCAGTCATACATCGGGCGGGTGTACCCGCCCACGCCGCCGTACGAGGTAGGTCGGGAGAAGATCGGCGAGTTCGCCGATGCGATCAACGATCCCAACCCGGCCTATCGCGATCCCGCCGTCGCGCAGCGACTGGGTTATCGGGACGTCATCGCGCCACCGACGTTCGCGATCGTGCTCACCCTCAAGGCCGGGCATCAGGTCATCACCGACCCTGACTTCGGCATCGACTACTCGCGGGTGGTGCACGGTGAGCAGCGGTTCACCCATCACCGGCCCGTCATGGCCGGCGACGTGCTGCAGGTGGTGGTCACGGTCGACAACGTCCGGGTTGCGGGCAGCAACGACATCGTGACCACTCGCGCCGATGTCAACACGGTCGACGGCGAACCCGTGCTCACCGCCGTATCGACCATCGTCGCGAGGGGGACGGCGGCATGACCGGCGCAGCGCTCAACGTCGGCGACCAGATCCCCGCACAGGAGTTCAAGATCGCCCGCGCCGATCTCGTGCGCTACGCGGGCGCGTCCGGTGACTTCAACCCGATCCACTGGAACGAGCGTGTGGCGAAGGACGTCGGGTTGCCCGACGTCATCGCCCACGGCATGTACACGATGGCGATCGCAGCGCGGGTCGTCACTGACTGGGTCGGCGACCCAGGTGCGGTCGTGGAGTACGGCGTCCGCTTCACCCGGCCGGTCGTCGTCCCCGACCCGGACGGCGCCACGGTCAACGTCACCGGCGCAATCCGCGACGTTCGCGACGACGGCCTCGTCGAGGTCGAGTTGACCGCGACTGTGAACGGTCAGACGGTGCTGGCGAAGGCACGCGCGGTCGTCCGCCCACCTCGCCGGGACTGATGAGC
>DATFTS010000713.1:0-1529 GCA_035261645.1 Jatrophihabitans sp.
GACGCCGCCGCGCGTCTCGACACCGAGCGAGAGCGGTGTGACGTCGAGCAGCAGGACGTCCTGCACCTCGCCCTTGAGCACGCCGGCCTGGATCGCGGCACCGAGCGCCACGACCTCGTCCGGGTTCACCGTCATGTTCGGATCCTTGCCACCGGTGAGCCGGCGGACCAGGTTCTGCACGGCGGGAATCCGGGTGGAGCCGCCGACGAGGATGACCTCGTCGATGTCGTCCTGGCTGACCTTCGCGTCCGCCATCGCCTGCTGTACCGGCCCCATCGTGCGTTCGATGAGGTCGTGGGTGATCTCCTCGAACGTCGAACGCATCAGCGTCGTGGTCAGGTGCTTCGGCCCGGACGCGTCCGCCGTGATGAACGGCAGGTTGATCTGCGTCTGGGTCACCGAGCTGAGCTCGACCTTGGCCTTCTCAGCCGCCTCGAACAGGCGCTGAAGAGCCTGCGGGTCGTTGCGCAGGTCGATGCCCTCGTTGCGTTGGAACTCGTCGGCCAAGTAGTCGACGATGCGGCGGTCGAAGTCGTCACCGCCCAAGTGGGTATCGCCTGCTGTAGCGCGCACCTCGACCACGCCATCGCCGACGTCGAGCAGGCTGACGTCGAACGTGCCGCCACCGAGGTCGAACACCAGCACGGTTTCGTGGCCGCGCTTGTCGAGCCCGTACGCGAGCGCAGCCGCCGTCGGCTCGTTGATGATCCGCAGTACCTCGAGGCCGGCGATCCGGCCGGCGTCCTTCGTCGCCTGCCGCTGCGCATCGTTGAAGTACGCGGGCACGGTGATCACCGCTTCGGTGACGCGCTCACCCAGGTACTTGCCGGCGTCATCAGCGAGCTTGCGCAGCACGAGCGCGCTGATCTCCTCCGGCGCATACTGCTTGCCGCGAATCTCGAAGCGCGCCTCGCCGTTCGGCCCAGGCACCACGTCGAACGCGACAGCCTTCGCCTCCTCGGCCACCTCGTCGTACTTGCGGCCGATGAATCGCTTGGCTGAATAGATCGTGCCCTTGGGGTTGAGAATCGCCTGTCGTCGTGCGAGCTGACCCACGAGCCGTTCGCCGGTGTCGGTGAATGCGACGACGGACGGCGTTGTTCGCGCACCCTCAGCGTTAGGTATCACCTTGGCCTCGCCGCCCTCCCAGGCAGCGATGACCGAGTTGGTCGTGCCGAGGTCGATGCCGACGGCTCTTGCCATGAGACGTTCCTTTCAATCAGTGGGATCGCGTGGGGTCCTAGCTGCGTGCGGGATGTACCGCGGTCGCCAGACCAGCCCGCTCCAGTAGCGCCATCGCCCTATCGGCGTAGGCGGAGTCGACGAGCAGGTCGTATCTCGCCGGACGTATCTCGCGCACCGACTCGTACTCGTGCTGGCCGCGCGAGAGTGCCCACGTGAGCAGGCCGAACAACGCGCCGACGATGACTCCGAAGATCAGCCCGTACAGCGCTAGCAGAGCGCTCGCGATCAACGGGTTCAGCCAGTTGAACCAGCCGAACACCCAGCCGATGAGGAAGCCGGTGAGC
>DATFTS010000714.1:0-2662 GCA_035261645.1 Jatrophihabitans sp.
GTCGAGGGCCGGCTGAACGCGTTCTACGCCGACAACGTCCTGCTCGAGCAGGAGTCGGTGCGCGAGCAGAAGCAGACGGTCAAGCAGGTGCTGGACGCCGCTGGCGTGACGGTCACGAAGTTCGCCCACTTCGAGGTCGGCCGCGGATAGCAGGGCCCAGCACCCGCACCGGATAGGGTTGGGATCGCACCACGTCGACGACGAGAGGGGCTGCCGTGAGTGACAAAGAGGTAGCCCCTTCCTCGCCCGCTGCCCCGCCCGACACCTCGGGGTTGCGGCCTCCCACCTGGTATCGCCGCGTTCTGCTGAAGCTGTCGGGCGAGGTGTTCGGCGCCGGCAAGATGGGCGTCGACCCGGATGTCGCGCACTCCATCGCGCAGCAGATCGCCGAGGTCGTCGCCAGCGGGACCCAAGTGGCGATCGTCGTCGGCGGCGGCAACTTCTTCCGCGGCGCCGAGTTGAGTCAGCGTGGCATGGACCGTGATCGCGCCGACTACATGGGCATGCTCGGCACGGTCATGAACTGCCTGGCGCTGCAGGACTTCCTCGAGAAGGCGGGCGTGCCGACGCGGGTCCAGACCGCCATCACGATGGGGCAGGTTGCCGAGCCGTACATCCCGCGGCGGGCCGAGCGACACCTGGAGAAGGGTCGCGTGGTGATCTTCGGTGCCGGCGCCGGGTTGCCCTACTTCTCCACCGACACGGTCGCCGCACAACGCGCGCTCGAGATCGGCTGCGAGGTGCTGCTGCTCGGCAAGAACGGCGTCGACGGTGTCTACAGCGCCGACCCGCGCCGCGACCCCACCGCCACACGCTTCGATGAGATCGGTTATGACGAGGTGATCCGCCGGGGTCTCGACGTGGCGGACGCGACGGCGTTCAGCTTGTGCCGCGACAACGGCATGCCGATCATCGTGTTCGGCCTGCAGGACGGCAACATCGCCCGCGTCGTCCGCGGCGAGAAGATCGGCACGCTGGTGCACGCGATGCCTGTGGTGGAAGGGACGTCAGGGTGATCGACGAGATCCTCTTCGAAGCCGAGGAGAAGATGGAGAAGGCCGTCCACGTAGCCCGGGAGGACCTCGCCGGGCTGCGAACCGGACGCGCCAACGTCAACGCCTTCGCCCGGCTCCAGGTCGATTACTACGGTGCGCCGACGCCGATCCCGCAGATGGCCACCGTCAACGTGCCAGAGGCGCGCATGGCGGTGATCAAGCCCTACGACGCGAGCCAGTTGAACGCGATTGAGAAGGCGATCCGCGACAGCGACCTGGGCGTCAACCCGACCAACGACGGCACGATCATCCGGGTCGTCTTTCCGCAGCTCACCGAGGAACGGCGTCGCGACTTGGTCAAGGTCGCCAAGCACAAAGGTGAAGAGGCCAAGGTTTCGATCCGGTCGATCCGCCGGCACGCGAAGGACGCGCTCGACAAGCTGGTCAAGGACGGTGAGACGGGCGAGGACGACGTCCACCGCGCCGAGCACGAGCTCGACAAGCTCACCGGCAGCTACACCGGGCGCGTCGACGAGGCCGTCAAGGCCAAGGAAACCGAACTGCTCGAGGTCTAACGCGGCGGCCATGCCCTCCGACGAAGTACTGCCTCCCAACGGCACGATGCCCTCGCACAGCACCACGCCGGCTAACAGCTCAGCGGCCGCCGAAGGCACCCCCTCGTCCGACAGCGCCAGGAGCGGGAAGCCCGCCAGGCCGTCGGCTGTCGCACGGTCGCGCCGCGTTGGGTCGCGACCGGTCCCGGGTCGTCGTCGCGGGCCGCAACCCGGGGTTACGTTCCGTGACGCGCCGGAGCCCGGCATGCCTGGCGAGGAGCCGGCCGAACCTCCCGCACCCTCGCGGGCCGGCCGCAATCTCCCCGCCGCGATCGCAGTCGGCGTCGGCCTTGGCGCGGTGATCATCGCCAGCCTCTTTGTGTACCGGCCCAGCTTCGCCTTCGTGGTGGGCGTGGCGGTGCTCTACGGCTGTTACGAGCTCGCGCACGCGTTCAAGGCCGGCAGCATCCAGGTCGTGCTCGCCCCGGTGATGGTGGGTAGTGCCGCACTGCTGCTCGCCGCCTGGGAACGCGGGTCCAGCGGGCTGGTGCTGGGGGTGTTGATCACCTTCGCCGGGGTACTCGTGTGGCGCTTCGCCGATGGTGCGTACGGCTACACCCGCGACGTCGCGGCGTCGACTTTCACGTTGCTTTACGTGCCGACGCTGGCCGGTTTCGCCGTGCTGCTAGTGCATCCCAGCGACGGCGCTGCCCGCGTGCTGGCTTTCCTCGCCACCGTCGTATGCAGCGACACCGGCGGCTACGCCACTGGTGTCGTCTTCGGCAAGCGGCCTCTTGCGCCGATCGTGTCAAAGGCGAAGACCTGGGAGGGCTTCATCGGCTCGGTCATCGCGTGCGGTACGGCCGGTGTGCTGTTCCTGACCCTCACCTTCCACGAGGCGTGGTGGAAGGGGCTGCTGTTCGGGCTCGCGATCGCGATCACCGCGACTCTCGGCGACCTCGGCGAGTCGATGATCAAACGGGACCTCGACATCAAGGACATGGGGCGGCTGCTGCCCGGACACGGCGGCATCATGGATCGACTCGACTCGATGCTGCCGTGTGCAGCCGTCGCCTACCTGATGCTCTCGCACTTCGCCCCGTTCTGATGCCA